>JAQULN010000377.1 GCA_028718575.1 Candidatus Krumholzibacteriia bacterium
CCGCGAGCGTGCGGGTCTCGCCGCCCGCGCCCATCGCACCCATCGCGCCGATCTCGAGGGGGAACGACGCGCGGATGACCACGCGCCCTTCCTGTTTGGCCAGATCGATGCCGCCGCCCAGTTCGTAGAGCAAGTCCACCTGGCGCAGCAAGTCGTGGTCCTCGTGCGCAAGCGCGAAATCGTGGTGCAGCGCGAAGAGGGTGCGGGTGGCGCTCTCGCCGGTCGGGCTGCCTATCACGACCCGGATCATCGGGTTGCGTAGCGGCCCCTCGGGATCGGCCACACCCTGAGTATGATAGTCGCTCTGGAACTCGCTCAGCTCGAACGTCCAACCGCCGCACTCGCCGAGCAAGGTCAGCGCCGGGACGATCGGCAAGCGGCAGACTTCGCCGCCGGCGCGCACCCGGAGCACCCCGTAACGCGCGTCGGCCGCGGCGGGCGGCAGCTCGCCGCGATGGAAACGAACCGGTATGCCGGCGAGCGTCAAATCGTCGCCCTCGCGCAGCGTATGGACCTTGAGGCTGCCGTCCTCCATCACGCCAAGGGACACCTGGGCGAATCCGTCCGCGCCGGGTTTCACGGTGCGCTCGAACCGCGGCCAGAATTCCGCCACGCCGAGTTCCACGACCCGGCCGTCGAGGGTGAACCTCCGGCTCAGGCGCTGCTCGCCTGATCGATAGAGGCGCACCGGCAGTTCCGCTTCCAGATCGCCCGCGCGCAAGCGGGCGTAGGTGTCCGCCGACGAGACCACGCGGTTGCTCTCGCCCTCGCGGATGTGCAGATAGCCTTCGAAACCGAACCAGCGGGTGATGCCGGCCCCGATCAGGATGACCAGGATCCCGATGTGGAGCAGCAGAAAACCGGCGGCTGGGCGGCCGCGATTGCAGCGGCGCACCAGGTTCAAGAGCAGGTTCACGAACAGCACGACCAGCACCATGTTGAACCAGAGCGCGTCGTAGACCAGGTCGTAGGCCGCCGCCCGGCCGGTCGCGGACGAGCCCAGGCCGTTGTAATGGTTCTCGACCAGGGTGGCGGCACCCGACGCCACGGCGATGATCACCAGCAGACCGGCGCCGAGGCGCAGATCGGAGAGCCGGCGGAAAACGGAATTTTGGACGAGCGTTTTCACGGCACCTCGCAGGGTTGGGGGTCGCAAACATCGTCCACCAACATAGCAGGATATTTCGTTATCGACCAAGGGGCGCACCGCGGCGTCTATACTCCGCCACCGCCCGCTGACGGCACTTGTCACCCGGAGGCGAACACAGTATCGTCCGGCTCCCGAAGCGTTCCGGGGCCGCTTGCCGCGGAGCGACGAGCGCGGCCGCGCCGGCTCCACCAACCCTATCGCCTTGCCAAGGAGCGTGCCATGTCCACCGCCCGTCTCGTTTTCGTTCTCATGCTGGCTGCGACCATTGCCCTGCCGGCCGTGGCCGATGAGATCCTCGACCAGATCAACAACGGGATCCAGCTCTACAAGTCCGGCGATTTCGCCGGCGCCGCCAGCGAACTCGAATTCGCCGCCGCACAGATCCGCCAGCTCCGCGCCGGCGAGGTCTCCGGCGCGCTGCCCAAGCCGCTAGCCGGCTGGACCGCCCCCGATGCCGAGACTTCGGCCATGGGCACGGCATTCTTCGGCGGCGGCACCAGCGCCAGCCGCAAGTACACGAAAGGTGACGCATCGGTCGAGGTACAGATCGTGACCGATTCGCCCATGCTGCAAGGTGTCACGATGCTGCTCAACAACCCCACGCTGCTCGGCGCCAGCGGCCAGAAGCTGATCCGGGTCAAGGGCAACAAGGCCGCGCTGGAGTGGGAGAACGACCACGGCACCATCCAGGTCGTGGTCGCAGGCTCGGTGTTGGTCTCGGTCACCGGTTACGAATGTAAGCAGGACGACCTGACCGCCTACGCCGAGGCCGTCGACTACGAGTTGCTCAAGCAGATCATGTCGCGCTAGCGACGCCGATCACGAACGAACGGCGTCGGCCGACACGCGCCACGCCGCCGCGTTCTCCTCGGCGAAAGCCTCGAAACTGGTGGGCTTGCGACCGAGCAGTTTGGCCACCGTGTTGTAGGTCTTGGCCGATTTGCCGGCGCGCACTTGCCGGTACATGACCATCAGATACTCGAGTTGGCCGCCGGGCATCCCCGCCCGGCGGCCTTTTTCTCGCATCTGACTCGGCTCGATCGGGTGGTAATTCACCGGACGCTGGCTGGCCCGAGTCAGCGCGGCGGCCACCGCCGTGTGGCTCATGGGGTCGTCGCCGGTCAGATCGTACGCGTGGCCACGCAGATCCGGCTCGCTGAAGACTGCGACCGCGACCGCCGCCACGTCGCGCACGCTGATGAAACTCGTGCGGCCGCTGCCAGCCGGCAGACTGATGGTGCCGTGGGCCGCGATGTCCGGCAGCAGCCAGCCGTGCGAGAAGTTCTCCATGAAAAAGTTGGGCCGCAGGATGGACCAGGTCAGACCACTGTGGCGCAGGTAGCTCTCGACCAGACCCAGCGGTCCGGCAGGCTGCACGTCGGTGCCCAGCGCCGACGAGAAGATCACATGCTGGACTCCCGCTTCGCGGCACAGATCGATGAAATCGGGCAGGATCGCGGCGGCGGCGATGTCCAATGGCCGCGCGGTCAAGAAAACCTGGGGCGCGCCCATCACGGCCGGCCGCCAGGAAAGCGGGTTGGTCCAGTCGAAGCGGACGCCGTCTTCCAGCCGCTCGGGGTTGCGCGAGGCGCAGCGTACGCGGTAGCCCGCCGCGCGCAACTGGCGAACCACCTCGCGGCCGAGCTTGCCGCTCGCGCACGTGACCAGGACAGGATCGGTCATGAGAGCCTCCTTGCGGCCAGCCGCGCCGTCACGACGCCGCACTGATCCATATCACTTGAGCAACGCCATCCGGCGCGACGCCGCGTACGCACCGGCCTCCAGCCGATAGAGATAGACGCCCGCGGCCACGTGGCAACCGAGATCGTCCCGGCCGTTCCAGATCACCTCGTGCCGGCCCGCGCCAAGAACCCCGCCCGCCAGCAGCGTGCGAACCGCGCGCCCGCGTGGATCGAAGACCCGCAGCCGCACCGCCGACGCGCGCGGCAGATCGAACGCGATCGCGGTCTGCGGGTTGAACGGGTTGGGCACATTCTGCCGCAAAGCATGGCGGGCCGGCACGAGCGACCCGCCTACCGCGGTCGGATCGCCGGACAGCTCGCTCTGGTTGCCGGCGAAATCGACCGCAGCCACCGCCAGCGGACCGTCCCACAACTCGCCCACATCCAGCAGCGTCCCCGTCGTCTCCAGCACCGCCTCGCCCGCGAACACCCGGTAATAGGCGAGGTCGGCATCGCCGACCGGATCCCACGCCAGATAACTCGGCGGGATCCGCCGCACGTTCGTCGGCGCGCTGGGCGCCAGGTTGTCGAGCGAATAGCCGCTGTCCACCGGCGAGTCGTAGAAGGTGAACGGATCCGCGGTCATCGCCGAAA
>JAQULN010000378.1 GCA_028718575.1 Candidatus Krumholzibacteriia bacterium
CGGCGGCTCGCTGCAACGGCGATGTTGCGATTGCACGCGCTCGAGGAGGAGACGGCGCAACACCGTGGAGCGGTCCTCGTCGCGGGCGTCGGCGAGCGCGTCGAGGGCGCGGTCGCGCGCAAGGACGGCTTGGTCGAGCGTCGCGTCACGGCCGGCGCGGTCCAGGAGCGCCTCGATCCTGACGATCTCATCGTTCAGTTCGCTTTGGCGTTTGGCTTCGCGCTCAGCCTGCTCGCGTTCGGCGGCCAGCGTCGCGGCGGGCCAGGCCAGGGCTTGGCGGGCGAGATCCCGCCGGGCGGGCGGCGAACCGTCCACGGCCCCGCGCGCGAGTTGCGCCGCGGCTGCGAGCCGGCCCGCGACCTCCTTGTCGCCTTGATACCGCGCCTGGAGCGCGGCGTGCGCGCGCACGTGGTCGTCGCTGTCGAAGTTGGCGTCGGCGCCCGCGGCGAGCCCATGCCGCGCCAGGAGAGCGTCGAACTCGCGCGCGATGGCTGCGGCGCGTCGTTCGGCCTCGACGCGGCGGTTCTCGGCGTCGCTGCGCGCGGCAAGCGCCCGTTCGTGATCGTGGCGCCGGCGCGCCAGCTCGGCGACGGCGCCTTCGAACGCCTCGATGCTGTCCGCCGGTTCGGCGAGCCAGGCGGACAACGCCCGACGAACCACAGCCAGGCGGGCGTCAATCTCGCGACTCAGATGGACGAATTCGGCGTTTGCCTCATCGCGCGCCTTGAGCGCTTCGTGGTAAGCGGCGTTGCGGTGCAGCCATTCGACTGCGTCGAGACGCTCGGTGGGGTCGACGTCCGCAGTTTTCTGCGCCTCGCGGTCGCGTGTTGCGGCCAGGTCTTCGCGCAGTTGCTTCCGCAGCGCAGCGAACGCGGCCGCCGTTTCCTGCTCGCCGAGTCGGACCAGGTGCTTACGAACCTCGGTGTCGGTCCAAGGCGCCGGTTCGGCGACGCCGGTTTCGGCAAAGGTTTCGCAGGCGCGCCGGCTACGCGGGCGGCGCAGGCGCGGCCAGCAGCAGCCTGCGGCCGCCAGAAGACCCGCCGCGAGCGCCGCCCAACCGACCCAGGATCGGGCCGCGCCAGACCACGGCTGCAGGCCAAGACCCAGAACCAGCAAGGCCGCGGCCGCCGCCAGCGGCAACCACGGCCAGCGCCGCTCGCTCGCGGCAGCGAGCCAGTCCAACAAAGCCCGGCGGGCGGCGGCCAGCGCCGGCACCGATGCCGCCGATGCGTCGTTCGTCTGGAGCGCCGCCAGGCTCAGCAGCCGGTCGAGCGCGTCGCGGGCGGCGACTGCTTGGAGCAAGGCCTTGACCTCGCCCGCCTGTGAGCGCAAGCGCGCGCGATCGACGGCTTGATCCGGGGCGGGCTCGCCCCACGGGGCGAGTTGACCGCGGGCCTGGTCGACTGTCGCAGCGGCGCGAGCGGCGGCCAGTGCTGCTTCATCCCGCCGGCCCGCGATCTGCCGCGCCTCGGCCAGGTGCTCTTTCGCGGCTTCGAGCGCCGCCGGCGGCGGACCGCCGTCCGGCAGGCGCGCCGCGACAAGGTCCTGCTCCGCCGCGGCGATCGCCTTCGCCGCCTCGCGGTCCGCCTCCGCTTCGTCTTGCTGCCGCTCGCGCAGTCGCTTCAGCGTCTCGCCGTCGTCGGCATGGACGCGATCCATGGCCGCCGGGTAGGTCGCCGCGATGCGGGCGACAGCGGCTGCGTGCTCCGCGTCGGCGGCGCGGACGTCGGCGGCCAGGCGCAGCGCCTCGGCGCGTTCCGCCGCCTCTTTGGCGGCCTGTAACGCTGCGCGCAGGTCGCCGAGGCGGGTTTCGTCGTCTCGCAGTTGTCGCCGGTCTGCTCGCAGCTTGCCGACCGTGCGCTCGGCGTCATCGACGGCCCTGACCAGCCCGGCGAGTTTCTGGGGCGACGCGGGGCGCGCGGCGTCGAGCAAGGCGCGCAGGTCGTAGCCGCCGGCCAACTGGTTGCGGACGGCGCGCGCCAGGCCGGTGTCGCCGGGATCCGCCTGGAGCTTGAGCACGTCGAGCAGACCCAGCCGAAAACAGGCGGCCTGGTGAGCGGGCGGAAGTTCCGGTGGTGGGTGCGGCTGGCCGTCGCGCTGCCAAAAGACCTGCCGCACCCCGGTTTGCGCGGCCCGCCAGGTCACGGCGCCGTCCTGCCAGATCGCGACGCAACGGCGTTCGCCGCCGTCGTCGGGCCACAGCAGGCCCAGCGCCGCGCGCGTGAGCGACGACTTGCCCGAGCCGTTGGGGCCCAGAACCAGGTTCAATCCGGACGCGCCCGTGAGCGAAAACGGCTGCGGTAGGCCGGGCAAACGCTCCAGGCGCAGCTCACGCAGCTCCATCGGCGACCTCCCGCGCGCGCAACAAGTCGTCGAGGAGCCGGTAGCCCGCCTGTAGGAGTTGGGCGCCGAGGACGTCATCGGCGAGGGTATCGGCGGCGGCCGGCGCCTGGGCCAGCGCCCGGTAAGCGGGCTGGCTGTCGACGCGCCGCAATGCAGGTTGCGCCTCGCGCAAGAGATCGTCGCCGCGGCCCTTTCGCAGCGCCAGCAGGTCGCGGGCTAGCAAGCCGGGCGGGTCGTCCTGTTCGGCCAGGGCGGCGAGGTCGTACGAGGGTTGCCAGTCGTTCTCCACGCGATCGATGAACGCGGTCAAGCCCCGCCTGATCTCCAACACCAGCGGCTGCCGGGCGAGATCGGCGACGGCAGCCGTGAGACCGCGCTGATCGACCGCGCGCCCCACGAGCCGCACGCGCAGCCCGAGCGCCTGCGTGTCGCCGAGTTCGGCGGCGCGCGCCGCGGCGAACGCGCTGATCGCGCCCGTGAGCAGCGCCGGCAGTTCATCTTGCGGCGACGTGAGATCGTCCACGGGCACGTCGAGCACGTCCCAGCGCAACGGCGCCAGCGGCAGGAAGCGCAGCGCAATGTCCCGGCCTTCGACCTCGACGAGCCAGGCCCCGCGCGGGCCGGTCTCGCTGGGGTCAAGGCCCACGAGCGAACCCAGGTAGCCGGGATCGTCGCGAGCGGGGTCCAGACTGGGCGCGTGGACGTGGCCCAGGAGCCAACGACACGGTCCGGCGGCGAGCAGGTCGCGGCGGCGCACCGGCGCGTAGCGGCTCTCGGCGACGTCGAGGTCGGCGTGCAGCAGTCCGATCACCGGGGGACCGTCAGGTAGACGCGCCAGGCTCTCGGCGGGGTTGCCCGGGAACCATTCCTGCGGGAACGACCAGCCCAGCACGCGGACCGGTCCGCCCGGGCCGTCGACGGTCTCGGTCTCCCAGCGGCCGTCCCGGCCGAGCACGAGCACTTCCGGCAAGGCGGCATGCAGCCTGGGCAGGACCGCGTGGTCGTGGTTGCCCGCCACGGCGATCACCCGGATGCCCGCCTCGCGCAACGGACTCAACGCCGCGGTCAAGACGCCGAGGGCGTGGTACTGGTCGCGGGTGTTGTCGACGAGGTCCCCGGCCAGTAGCACGGCGGCGACCC
>JAQULN010000379.1 GCA_028718575.1 Candidatus Krumholzibacteriia bacterium
GTCCAGCACCTCGTCGACGACCAGATCGAACCGACGCCCGAGCTTCGCCGCCAGCCGCCGGCCGCTGATCGCGGCTTGCAGATCAAGGACCCGAGCTTCGCGGTCGGCGACCTCTTCGTCGCGCGGGCGATCGTGCATGGCCGCGGCGGGCGTACCCGGCTCCGGCGAGAAACGGTAGGTGCCCAAGTGATCGAATTCAACCTCTGCCAGAAAGTCCAACAATTGCTCGATGTCTTCTTCTTCTTCTCCCGGAAAACCGAGCAGGACCGTGGTGCGCAGGACGAGATCCGGCCGCGCGCGGCGCAGGCCGGCGAAGAAGCGGGCCGCCGCCGCGGGATCGCCGGGGCGGCGCATCGCTCGCAGCAGCCGTTGCGAGACGTGTTGCACCGGCAGATCCAGGTACGGCACGACCCGCGGCAGAGCCAGGATCCGCAGGGCTCGCTCGACCGGGAACATCCCGGCGTAGAGGTACAGCAGTCGGATCCAGCGCAGGCCGGAGATCGCTGTCAATTGCCGCACCAACGTCTCCAGATTCTCTCCGGTGTCGCGCCCGAAATCGCTGCTGTTCTGGCTGATGAGTTGGACTTCGGCGACGCCGCGGTCGGCCAATCCTTCGACCTCCGCCACGATCTCCGCTACCGGCCGACTGCGCAATTCACCCCTTATCAAAGGGATACGGCAAAAAGTGCAGGTTTGACTGCAGCCTTCGCCGAGCTTGACGAAGGCCACGTGGCCAGGGGTCAAGAGCCGTCGTGCGGCCATGCCGTCGTAACGAGCTGACGTCGCCGGCACGGCCAACCAGGACGAGTGCCCCGCCATGGCGGCCGCAACCACACGGTCGAATTCACCGACGCCGCCGATCACGTCGACGCTCGGGTAGTCGGACCGGATCGCCTGTCCGTGTTCCTGTGCCAGGCAACCGGTGACCACCAGGGTGCGATCGCCCTTGGCCGCGGCGAAGTCGGCGATGCTCTCGTGGCTATCGCGGCGAGCCGCTTCGATGAAGCCACAGGTGTTGATCAGCCAGATGTCCGCCTGTTCGGGGTCGGAAACGATTTCGCAGCCCTGACCGGCGAAACGTCCCAGCAGCGTTTCCGAATCGACCAGATTCTTGTCGCAGCCGAGGGTGTGGCAATAGACTCGGCGGACGGTCCTGCTCATGCATCCTGTTCCTGTTGTTCGGCGCCGCCGGCGCCGTGCCAATTCATTCGGCGGCCTCGTCGCCGAATAGTTCCGGCAGGTCGGCCGGTTTGATCAACACATCGCGAGCTTTGCTGCCCGTGAACGGCCCGACGATGCCCGCCTCTTCCATCATGTCCATCAGCCTGCCGGCCCGCGTATAGCCGATCCGCAAACGACGCTGCAACAAGCTTGTCGAGCCGCTCTGGTGGCTGACGACCACGCGGACGGCGTCGTTGAAGAGATCGTCCTCGCCGGTGTGCACGCCGGTTCCGCCTTCGCCCCCTGCGGTCAAGCTGATCGTTTCGGCCACGTCCGCGTACCCGCGCCAGTGCGCGACAATGCGTTCGCACTCCGCCACGCCCACGTACGCGCCGTGGATGCGGATCGGCAACGCGCGGCCGGGCATCAGGTATAGCATGTCGCCCTGTCCCAGGAGTTGTTCGGCGCCGTTCTGATCGAGGATCGTGCGCGAATCATTGCGCTGGATCACGCGGAACGCGATGCGGCTGGGGATGTTGGCCTTGATCACGCCGGTCAGGACGTCGACGCTGGGGCGCTGGGTCGCCAGCACGAGGTGCAACCCGACAGCGCGGGCTTTCTGAGCGAGGCGCGTGACCGGCAGCTCGAAATCCTGGCCCAGCTGCACCATCAGGTCGGCCAACTCGTCGACGATGGTCACATAGTACGGCATGAACTCCGTGACCGGCTCGCCGTCAGCCGCTTGGATCTCGCCGCGCATGATCTTCTCGTTGTACTGCTCGATGTTGCGCACTGCGTGCTTGGAGAGCTGCCGGTAGCGCAGGTCCATCTGGGCGCACATCCAGTTCATCGCCCGCAGGGCCTCGCGCGGATCCGTGACCACCGGCAACAACAGGTGGGGAATGCCGTTGTACACGCTCATCTCGAGCATCTTGGGATCGATCAGCAGGAAGCGAACGCGGGCAGGTTCGTTGTAGAGCAGCAAGTTGGCGATCATCGCGTTGAGACAGACGGATTTGCCGCTACCGGTGGAGCCGGCGACGAGCAGGTGCGGCTGGGCGGCCAGGTCGAAGCTCACCGGCTGCCCGACCACGTCCTTGCCGAGCGTCACCGTCAGCGGCCGGCGCGGCCGTCCTTGCTCAAGGTCCAGGACCTCGCGCAGGCTGACCGTCTGCGCGCGGCTGTTGGGAATTTCGATGCCTACGGCCGCCTTGCCCGGGATCGGCGCCTCCATCCGCAAGCTGCGCGCGCGCATCGCCAACGCGAGGTCGTTCGCTCGTTGGACGATCTGGTTGACCCGAATGCCGGCGGCTGGCTGGTACTCGTAGGTGGTCACGACCGGCCCCGGACGCACATCTTTGACTTCGCCTTCCACGCCGAACGAACGCAGCGTTTCCTCCAGCTTGTCCGCGGCGGCGTCCAGCTCGTGCGGGCTGAGCTCGGGTTCATCGCCGTCAGGTTCGGCCAGCAGTTCGAGCGACGGCAGTTCCACCGGACCGGACAAAGCCGGCGCGGGCGTGATCCCATAATCGACGCCGCCGTCCACGTCGCCCGGCGCACCGTTTGGCTCGCCGCCGGCCGGCGCCGCCTCTTGGCGCCGATAGGCCCCCGCGCCCGCGGCGCCCTGGTCCTCGGGCCAGTGCACGCGGCGCTGGGGCGCTGGGTCCGACTCCGGCGCAACCGCCGCATCGGTCGGCTGTCCAGTAGCAGCCGCGCCGATTACGGCCGGCCCCGCCGTTCGCACCGCCGCGCGGCGCCCAGGCGACGACCGCCACGCTTGCCACCGGTGCCTGACCAACCTGGTGCCGCCGGCGGCGAGCACGCCTACCAGCCTGCCCAGCCAGCCCAGCGAGCGAGCCAACAATGACCCGGCTGCAGCCAGCGGCCGGCCGAGCCACGGGCGCAAGACCAGGCCCCCGACCACCAGGGCCAGCAAGCTCAAGAACAGGCGGCCTCCCCAGAGACCGAACAGGGCGTGAAAACCGCGCGCCAGGAAGATGCCCGCCAAACCCGCCAGACGGTAGGACGCCGCCTCGCCCCAGGGCAACAGCGGTTGGCCGAGCCACGCCGCGGTCACGAGCCATAGCGGTAGGATGCGTCGCAGCCAGAACCGGCCGGCGCCGCTGCGGCGACGCACGACCGCAGCGCCGACCGCCAAAAGCAGCACCGGCACGGACCAGGCCCAGAGAGCTCCGAATACCGCGCGCAGGCTGAACGCGAGGACCGCGCCCACCGGTCCGCCGGGATTGTCGGTTTGCAGCGGATTGGGCAGGCGCTCGCCGCCTAGC
>JAQULN010000380.1 GCA_028718575.1 Candidatus Krumholzibacteriia bacterium
GAAGCGATTCGTCTCTTTCTGGCCGCCACCCTGGAGGCCAAGGGATATCGCGTCAGCGCTGCGGGAGCCGGACGCGACGCGCTGGCGCTCGCGACCGCCGATCCGCCGGACCTGGTCCTGCTCGACCTGCAACTACCGGACATGAATGGGCTCGACGTCCTAGCGCAGTTGAAAACGGAGCAGCCAGACGCTTGCGTGGTCATTCTGACGAGTTTTGGCCGCGCGGACGCCGCCGTCGAGGCGATGCGGCGGCGGGCCTTCGATTTCGTCACCAAACCCGTCAACCTCGACCACTTGTTGCAGGTCGTGCAACGTGGGCTGGCGACCAGGGAGAGCGACCGCCGCTTGCGGCATAGGGGTTCCACCGCCGACCTGTTTGCCATGTTGCCGACGGCCGTGCCGTGCCAGTCGGCCGCCATGGCCCCGGTCTATGAGACGGTGCGCAAGATTGCGGCCGGAGGGCGCTCGACGATTTTGATCCAGGGGGAGAGCGGAACCGGCAAGGATATCCTCGTCCAGGTGATCCACACCAACTCGTCGCGGCGGGAGTTTCCCTGCCTTGAGATCAATTGCGCCTCGCTGCCGGAGCAATTGCTCGAGAGCGAGCTTTTCGGTCACGAAAAGGGCGCTTTTACCGACGCCGGCCAGCAGAAACTCGGTTTGTTGGAACTGGCCCACGGCGGCACGCTGTTTCTCGACGAGATCGGTGAGATGCCGCTAGCAATCCAAGTCAAGGTCTTACGGGTGCTCGAGAAGATGACCTTCAAACGCGTCGGGGGATTGACCGACATCGAGGTGGATGTCCGGATTATCGCCGCGACGAATCGGGATCTCGCAGCGCTGGTCGAGCAGGGTGGGTTCCGCTCCGATCTCTACTACCGGCTCAAGGTCATTCAGGTCACCGTACCGCCGCTACGCCAACGCCCGGAGGATATCCCCGCGCTAGCGCGGCATTTCCTGCGGCAGTACAATGAGGAGTTCGGGAAACGTTTCGAGGACCTCACCGCGGCGGCCATGGTAAAACTTCAGGCCCAGGCGTGGCCCGGCAACGTCCGGCAGTTGCGCAACGCCATCGAACGATCGGTCCTATTGGAGGAAGGCGCGGTGCTGGACGTATCCGGTTTGCATCTGGATACCGATCAGGCCGACTCCCCAGACGAGAACGCGCAACTGGTCAAATGGCTGGAACAGATGCTCACCGGACCTTTCCCGATCGCGGGCCTCGACCTCGATTCAGTCGCTTTACGGATCGAGCGAGCATTCATCCAGAAGGCGCTAAAGGCCGCGGGCAACAACCAATCACAGGCGGCGCGATTGCTGAAACTCGGGCGCGATCGCCTGCGTTATCGGCTGAAGCAGTATCAGTTCTAAGGCCGAGGCGCCGGCGGCGGGAGTGACGATGATACGCAAACGGCAGCCATCAGCGCTCGTGGGCGCGCTGGCTTGTGCGACGCTGGTTCTGATCGCTGGCTGCGGAATCTATTCCGCCAGCAGCGGGCGCGTTGATCAGGAGATCCGGCGGGTTGCTGTGGAGTACTTCGAGAACCGCACGCCGGAGGCTGATCTGGGCATTGAACTCGCCGAACTGATCATCAAGGCGCTCCAGGAAGACAACACGCTGAAGGTCGTCGATTACCAATCGGCCGATTCGATTCTCGAGGGTGCCGTGACGCGTTACCTGTTGCGCCAGGCTTCGATATCGGCCGACCAGCAGGTCGACGAATATCAGGTCCAGATCGCGGTCGAATTGACCTTTCGCGTCAAGGCGACCGAGAAGGCGATTTTCGATAAACGCAGCTTCACCGGTACCGGTAACTATTTCTTGAACGACCCGGCCGGGTCGAGCGAAGAATCGGCCAAGCAGGAAGCGGCGAACGAGATCACGAAAAGCGTTCTGGCCCAGGTCGTCGAGGATTGGTGATGGCCAAGCGAAGCCCGCAGCGCGGAAGCACGCCGCGTTTTCAGGATCTGCTGCAGCAGGATCTACGCGCCGGCCACATCCGGCCCGTTTATGTGTTATGTGGCGACGATCAACTCCGCATCGAACAAGTCGTCGACGCCATCAAGGCACAGACGCTCGATGCGGCGAGCGCCGCTTTCAACGACCACGTTCTGGACGCCGAGCAGGACGGTTGGGGCGGAATCCTGCAGCGAGCGCGCGGTTTCCCGATGTTCGGCAAACGCCAGGTCGTCTGGGCGCGGCACGCCGACCGAATCAAGGGCGCGGGTCAGGAAAACGGAGAATCGGCGCTGATCGAGTATATCCGCCACCCCGTCGAATCCTCCGTGCTCGTGATTACGGGCGAGAAATTTCTCGGGACCAAGAGCTGGGTCAAAGCGGCGCGGCAAGCGGGTTACTTTTTCGAGCTCAACTCGCCGGTCGGTATTGAGCTCGAGCGCTGGATCATGAGATCCGCGGCGAAAGCCGGATTGACACTGACGGGTTCGGGCGCACAGATTCTCGCCGAGCTCGTCGGGAATGATCTGCAGGCCCTGCGCAGCGAGATCGACAAACTTGCGTTATTGCAGGAAATCAACGGGCGCGCACTTGCGCCGGACGAGATTCCGCAACTCGTGATGGATCAGGCACAGAAGGAGGTGTTCGGTCTGACCGACGCGATGGGGCCTGGCCGTAACACGCAGGTCTTGCGCCATTGGTTCTCGATGACCGCCTGGGGCAGCGCCGTCGAGGAACTTTCGCCGATCGTGCTGACCCACTTGCGCCGCGCCGCACTGATCGCAGCTTGCCTGGCGCATCATTGCGATGCGCGCGACATCGCCGAGTTCTGCGGCCTCAATCCGTGGCTCGTCACGCAGAAATTACTGCCGCTGGCGCGCCAACATCCGCCCGCGGTATGGCAGCGTGTCCTCGCCGCGTGCCTGGAATGCGAGTCCGCAATCAAGCGTCGTCCGCTGCCCGGCGCGCTGGCGTTCGAGCGGCTGCTATTCGATATCTGTTGTTCAACATGAACGCCGATCACCCGACCGTTCCACACCCTTAAGCGAGGCGAGATGACCACCCACCTGAACGAGTTCCGTGACGTCGATTTCGATCAGACCGTCCTGCAGAGCGAGCTGCCCGTGCTCGTCGATTTCTGGGCGCCTTGGTGCGGGCCATGCAAGGCCCTCAACCCGGTGCTCGAGGAAGTCGCCAAACAGACGAGCGGCCGTTGGGTCGTCGGCAAGCTCGATATCCAGAGCAACCCGCAAACAGCCGCCAGGTTGGGGATCCGGTCGATACCGGCGCTAATGTTCTTCAAGAGCGGGCATTGCAAGGCGACACTCGTCGGAACACAGAAAAAAGAGTCAATACTCGACAAGATGGATGAAATCAACAGCTAGCAAGAGAAGAATTGCGATCTGGTTTAAGGCTGCCGCATCTAGTTAACATAATATAGATTACGCGCAATTCCTTCAATCTGTGTTCTTACTCATTGTTAT
>JAQULN010000381.1 GCA_028718575.1 Candidatus Krumholzibacteriia bacterium
ACCACGGTCAGCCCGGCCAGGGGGGTCAGCTTGAGCAGGTCGTTGCCCACCGTTCGGATGACCTTGTGGGAGTAGGAGAACACGCCGACGGCGATGGCCAGCCCGCCCAGGAGGAAGAGCTGCTGGGTCCCGGTCAGGGTGAACAGGCCGGCCACCCGGACGTCATGGAAGGGAGAGACCGGGACAAAGACGCCCATGACGTTGGCGATGTTGTTGGCGCCCAGGCTGTAGGCGCCGAAGGCGCCGACCAGGAGCAATCCCGCGCGCAAGAGCGCGTCCTGGCGCAAGAGGTGGATCCGGCTGCGGCGCAGCACCGCGTGCAGCAGCAGGTACAGACCCACCGCCACCGCGCCCGCCAACAGCGGGCACAGCACCCAGGAGGCCACGATTTGCGACAGAGCCCGCGATCCGGTCACCATGCCGGCGTAGATGTTCCAACCGATGATCGCGCCCACGATCGCCTGGCCCGTGGAGATCGGCAGCCCGCAGCGCGTCATGGCCAACGTCGCCAGCGCCGCGGCGAGCGCGACCGTGAACGCGCCCGGCAGCGTGTTGACCGCGCCGAGGCGCCCGAGCGTGTGCGCCGCGCCGGCGCCGCCGACCACCGCGCCCAGGATCACGCCGAGCGAACAGACCACGGCCGCCGTGCGGACGCGCACCATGCGGCTGCCCACCGCGGTCCCGAAGAGGTTGGCGGCGTCGTTGGCGCCCAGCGACCAGCCCAGGAAAAGGCCGCTCGAAAGGAAGAAGAGCAGTTCCGGCCCCATCACATCCGCCGCTTGATGGAGTAGATGGCCAGCCGATCGGCGACGCCCTCGGCCATGTCGGCGACCCTGTCGATACCCTCGGCGAAGTAGCGCAGGTGCTGCCGCTGGGCGAGGTCCAGGCCGGGGTCGGCGAAGATGCCCCGCCGCAGATCCAGGCCGAGCTGATCCGCCTCGCCCTCGTAGTGGTGCACCTGGTAGAGGAAATCGCTGGCCGCGGCCGGGTCGCGGAAGAAGCGGCGCGCCGCCATGATGACCGCTTCCACGCAACGGAACACCGTCTCGGCCAGGCGGCGATAGGCGTCGTGCCAGACGGCGGGGATCTGCGGCCGCTCCACGTCGAAGCGCTGCAAGCAGGTCTTGGCCCGGTCGATGATGTCGTCGCTGTGCTCGAGCAGCGCCAGCACGTCCCCGCGGTGTTCCGGGATCAAGGACTGGCTGTAGAGCGAGGCTTCGACGTCGCGGCTCAGCCGATCGGCCCGCGTCTCGAGATCTTCGACGATGGCCAGCTTGGCGCTGAAGTCCTCGTCGCGACCCTCCAGGTAGCTGGCCACGGCGTCGCGGAACACTAGCGCCCCTTCGTTGATCGCGTCGAGGAACTCCTCGATCTGGCTCTCGATGATGCGGGTGGTGCGGAAGATCGGCATGACAACCTCCTACCAGCGATTGTACGGGTGGCGCGCAAGGCTGGCGTTCTGGTAGCGCGGATCGCCAGTGACCTCGGCGCCGACCCAGTCCGGCAGCTCGACCGCCGCGTCGGCGCGCTCGAGTTCGACCTCGGCCACCACCAGCGGCGCGTTGGCCCCGCCGAACACGTCGACCTCCCAGGTGCGGCCGGCGTGGCGCACCCGGTACCGCGTCTTCTCGACGAGGCCCGGTTCACAGAGCGCCAGCAGCGCCGCGCCGTCCGCTGGCGGCACCGGGTACTCGAACTCGGGGCGGACCGCGCCGTCGCCCAGTCCCTTGATCGTCAGCCAGGCCAGGTCGCCCGCCAGACGCACGCGGACGACGCGCTCGGGCGCGGTGCTCAGGTAGCCTTGCCGGATCGACGTGCCGCCGTCGGCCGCCTGCAGCCAGCGGTCGTTCACGACCAGGAACTTGCGCTCGATCTCACAGCCCATGCTGGCCTTTCCGGCGCCGGTCGGACGCCGCCCGCCGGCCAGCATAGCGCGCCGGCCGCCCGGCGCCAAGCAGGCAGCGCTGGCGCCCCGCGATCGGCCCGGCTAACCTGACAGTCGCGCCGTCAGGGCCGAGCCCGGAATATTCATGCAGGACCGCCGAAAGGATGCCGCGATGTGCGGTCGCATCGTCTTGAAAGCCCCCGCCGAGCAGGTCGCCCGGGAATTCGCGCTGGCGAGTGTGCCGGAGCTGGTGCCGCGCTATAACATCGCCCCCGGCCAGCCCGTCGCCGTCATCCTGGCCGGCCCGAACACCGACCGCGTTTGCCGGTTCATGCGCTGGGGACTGCTGCCTGCCTGGTCGACCGCATCGGACCGCGTGGCGCCGCTGATCAACGCCCGCGGCGAGACGGCGGCCGCCAAGCCGGCGTTCCGCGCGGCGTTTCACGAACGCCGCTGCCTGCTGCCGATCGACGGCTTCTACGAGTGGCGGCGCCAGGGCCAGCGCCGCGAACCGTTCTACTTCACCGGCGGCGATCATGCCGGCGGCGGCCGCCTCCTGGCGCTCGCCGGGCTCTGGGAACACCGACGTGAGGACGTCGATCAACCCGGCGAAACCTGCGCCATCTTGACCACGCAAGCCAACGTGGTCGTGCGGCCGATCCATGACCGCATGCCGGTGATCCTACCCCCCGCCGCCTTCGATCGCTGGCTGCTGACTCCCCCCGATCAGGCGGCCGCGTTGCAGGCGCTGTTGGTCCCCGCCGAGCCGGACGTGCTCCGCGCCTGGCCGGTTGGACCGCAGGTCAATCGCGCCGGCAGTGACGGGCCGCACTTGATCGCACCGCGGCAAGATGAAACGCCGCCGCAGCTCGGCCTGTTCTGACCGATCGCCACCCCGGCCGCCGGCCGGGGATCAGCGTTGCGCCGCGTACTTGGCGAGCAGATCCGCCAGCAGACCCGGGACCAGCCGCATGGTTTCCGGCGTCTCCACGTAAGCAATTCGCATCTGCGTGCGACCTGGATTGGCCGTTCCCGCCGGCAAGCTGTAGAACCCCGACATCGGCGCGGTCAGCAGCGTTAGCTTGCGGTCGCCGACCTGGCAGCAGCCCGTGCGCGCGCACCAGATGACGAATGCGAGCGCGTCGAAATCAGCCGGCACGACCTCGCGCACGTCGACCACCGAGTAGATGCTCGCGTCCGGACTCGAGACGATCACGCCGGGCACGAGCCGGCGCATGTCGGCGGTGAATGCCGCCAGCATCCCGCGATAGTATTCGCGCTGCTGGGCGAACCAGACTTGCAAGTCGGCGCGACTCTGCTGCGCCAGGGCGCCGAAAATCCACTGTCCGATGTGATTGCTGCAGAGACCGGCCGTGTTCTCGGCCACGGCGCGGGCGTGCAGTTCCTCGTTGTCGGTCACCAGGGCCCCGATGCGCAGGCCACAGGCGTTCCACACCTTGCTGCAAGTCTCGATCGAGATGCGGCGGCCGCCAATTCCCGGCACGTCGGCCTCGGTGAGACCCCAGACGCTGACCGGCGCGTCGCCGCGAT
>JAQULN010000382.1 GCA_028718575.1 Candidatus Krumholzibacteriia bacterium
GCAAGGCGAACCGCCAGCTCGGCTGGGCGAGTTGAGGCGTGAGATCGAAGATCGCCGTCTGCCAGCCGTCGGTCGTGCCCGACCATACCGCTTGGTAGCCGAGCCCGCTGAGGAAGAGGTCGGTATAGCCGTTCAACGGCACGACGACCGTCGGCGATCCCTCCGGATCCAGCACCACGTTCACGCCATCGTAGCCGGCCTCGGTGCCGCACCAGTAGTGGAAGCTGAGGTAGAGCCGGTCGCCGGCGAATTGGCCGGAGATGTAGATCGGGCTCCAGAGCTCCGCCAGCGTCTCGTCCGGATAACCGCCGCCGTCGAGTCCGACGCCCCAGCACAGATTGCCGTCGAAAGCGCGGCCGGGACCGACGCCGCTGCTGGTCGGATTGCCGCGGGTCCAGAGATCGCCTTGAGCTTGGAATCCGTCCGGGCCGTTCTCGAAATCGTGGGTGACGAGCGGCAGGACGACAGCCAGGGTGCCAGGGTTCTCGCCGCTCGGTAGTTCCTGATACCGGCCGCCATAGCCGGAGGCTCCGCCGGCCAGGAGTCGATGTTCTCGTCCTGCCGGTACCGGCGGCAGGCTGAAGGTTCCGTCGGCTTGCGACCAGACGGCCGCGATCGGTTCCGCCAGCAATTGCAGGTGAACGCCCGCCAAGGGGATGAGGTCGGCGCCGTAGACCGTGCCGGAGAGGACCTCCAGCGGCCGCGCCGAAAGCGAAACGTCGTGGATGGTCACTCCCACGGCCACGGTGACGGCGTCGGTGCGGTCTTCGAAGTAGTAGGAGGTGAATGCGAGCGTGTAGTCGTTCGGCAATAGGCCGATGCGGTAGGTGCCGTCGGCTGCGGTTCGCACGGCGGGGCCATCCGGCAGCACCTCGACCACGACGTCGCCGAGCGGCAGACCGGTGTTGCCGGCGATCACGGTGCCGGTGAGCTGGCCGACGCCCTGGGCGGCGAGCACCCAGGCACCGACGAGGTCGGGCCGCGGGCCGATCAACTCGGGACCGTTGGTCGGTGTCCCGGTGTTGCGCAGAAGCAAAGCGGCCAGGTGCGCATCGAGGTCGAGCGAGTACGCCGCCTGCACCATGCCCTGCAGCGATGCGACGGCACCGGTGACGATAGGCGAGGCGCTGCTGGTGCCGGAGAACCCCTGCGTGTACCACTCGGCCTCCGGGCCGTCTTGGAGGTCGCCATAGCCGCAGGTGGCCACGCTCGAACCCCAGCCGGCGAGGTCGACCCGGCTGCCGTGGTTGGTGAACCAGGCGGGGTCGAGACTGCTGCCGCTGGTCGCCCCGATCATGATCGCGCCCGAATCGCGGACCTCGCGCCGGAACAAACCCTGATAGATAGGGTCGTCGAGGTCCTGCTCGCCGTTGCCGGCGGCCTCGGTGACGATGACGCCGAGGTCGGTGATCGCACGGATGGCGTCGAAATTGTCCGGCCAGAACTCCATGGGCAGATACCCGTACTGGCCGCCGCCCTCGTAGCTGTTGGGGCCGGGGGCGTGCAGTTCGATGAGGATCAAGTCGCCGGGATCGAGGTGCGCCGCGGCGCTCAACAGGGCGCCGGCTACCGACTGGTTGCCGATGCTCGAGTTGCCGACCTGGCTGTCCGGCACGATGCCGATGACGCCGAACCCGTTGTCGCTGCCGCGCATCTCTCCCATCACCGCCGTGCCGTGGTTGCGCCAGGACAGGTCGTCGATGTGTTCGCCGAGGTTCACGAACGGATCCGGCAAGTCTTCGTGGGCCCAGAGCCAGGCGCCTTCGACGTCCACGATGCGGACCGTGCCGCCCCGGGCTCCCGGCTGACTCGCCATCGCGGTGGCGCCAATCCCCTGGGGGGCGTCCGCGAGGTAGCCCTGCAGGCCGCTGAAGTCCGGAGTGGCTGGCTCGCGGCCCGAACGTTCGCTCGGCACCGGCGCCGGGCCGGCGCCGGTGAAAGCGTCGAAACCGAGTGCGGCCGGCACGGCGCGCGGTTCCAGGAACGCGGTCGCCACGGCGGGGTCGGACGCCAGACGACGCACCAGGCGGCGCAGCGTGTCGTGATCGCGGCCACCGGCGTCGATCTGCGCGTAGCGAGCGAGCGCGGCAAGGGCCGGTGAGGGTCCACGGGACTTGGTGGTGACCGCCGCGAGCGTTGCGGCGCCGAATCTCGGCGCGACGACCGCGCCGGCCAAGGCGCCGATCCGCGCGCGGTCGGCCTCGGTGGCCTCCGGCGTCAACTGCACGACGATCAAGCCGGTAGGCGCGGCGGTCTGCAGGTCCGGGCGGCTGTAGAGTCCGGGAGGGATTTCTGTGGCGCGACTGGCGACGACAATCAGCACGATGGCGATCACGAACAGAAGCGGGCGAATGACTCGCTGCATTGCGGACCTTCCCGTAGTGGCGGACGTGTGGGCAAGCAAGAATCATCTTACCATATCTGGCGGCAAAAATCAGCAGGGAACATCTAGGCCGGATGCGCCGGCCGGCGCCTGAAGCTACCTTGGCGGATCAGCGCGGGCCGGCTGGGCCCGCTTGCGACGACCGAGCCCGGAGCGAGACCGAACCATGCAGCACGACTACGATGTCATCGTGATCGGTAGCGGACCCGGCGGCGAGGGCGCCGCCATGAAATGCGCCAAAGCGGGCCGCCGCGTGGCCGTGATCGAGGCGTTTTTCGAGGTCGGCGGCAACAGCACCCACAAGGGCACGATCCCCAGCAAGGCCCTGCGCCAGATCATCCAACGCAAGGAGAACTGGCGGCAGTTCCAGGACGCCGATTACCAGACGCTCTTGCGACACTCGCAGACTGTGATCGAGGCTCAGGTGAAGCTGCGGCGGAGCTTTTACGAGGCGAACGACATCGACCTGATCGGCGGCGTCGCGCGCTTTCGCGATCCGCACACGGTCGAGGTGACGGCGCAGTCCGGGCAGCGGCGGCGCTACACCGCCGACGTCTTCTTCCTGGCGGCCGGTTCACGACCTTACCGTCCGGACGACGTCGATTTCGACCATCCGCGCATCCTGGACAGCGACACCCTGCTCAAGCTGAAGGACACGCCCAAGTCGCTGACCATCTACGGCGCCGGCGTGATCGGGTGCGAGTACGCCTCGATCCTACGCGGCCTCGGCATGCGGGTCAATCTGATCAACACCCGCGGGCAGCTGCTGACGTTCCTCGACGACGAGATCATCGACGCGCTGGCCTACCACCTGCGCGAGATGGGCGTGCGCGTCGATCACAACGAGGAGTACGAAAAGGTCGAGGCCGATGACGGCGGTGTCACGCTGCATCTGAAGTCGAACAAGCAGATCCGCACCCAGTATCTGCTGTGGGCCAACGGCCGCACCGGTAACTCGGACGGCCTGGGCCTCGAGGATCTCGGCATCAAGATCAACCAGCGTGGCTCGATCGAGGTCAATGGGCAGTTC
>JAQULN010000383.1 GCA_028718575.1 Candidatus Krumholzibacteriia bacterium
GGGCCGGTTTCCGAGCAGCCGCAGCGTTGATGGAACAACCGAGGTTTCGTCGGTCGCCGTCTGCCCCGTCCCCTGCACCAATACGTGCGTCTGGTCGACTGCGAGGCCGCAGTAGCGCTCGACGGCGCCGCTGGGCCAACGCACCCGTAGCGTGTCGACCGACGTCAGGCTTTCTAGTCCGAAGATCAGTGTCCGGTCGTTCTGCGACAGGTAGCCGTCGCCGCCGCCTACGTCGCGGACCTGGACAAGCGCCCCGGCCACGCAGCGAACACGCGTACCGATTCCGCAACGATTGTCCGTAACTCCCTGGAGTAGGATCTTGACCCAGTGGTTACCGGTGGTGAAGTCGTTGCGGTAGATCCGTGTCGTTTCTTCGTAGCCGGCGAAAGAGAAGCCGCCGAGACAGAGGTCAGGATCGCCGTCATCATCCATGTCTGCCCAGGCGGCGCCGAACGAGAGGCCGACGTAATCGAGTCCCACCAGGGCGCCGATCTCGGTGAAACTCGCACCATGGTTTTCGTTGCGCCATAGACGGCACTGGCTGCCGAAGTTTGCCAAGAACAGATCGAGATCTCCGTCTAGATCGAAGTCGGCCCAGCAGGCACTCGCGCCGCTGCCGGAATCGTTCAGGCCGAGAGACGGTGCGACATCGCTGAAGGATGTTTCCGCAAACCGGTAAAGGCAATTGGCGGAGTTGCCGTTGGCGATATAGAGGTCGAAGTTGCCGTCGTTGTCGTAGTCGGCCCAGCTGACCGACCGCGCCATAGCGACAGGAGCCACGTTCCACGCCGCCGCCACGTCGGAGAACGTGCCGCCGTCGTTGCGGAAGAGACGATTCGCGGACTGGGCGTTGCCGACATAGATGTCCAGATCGCCGTCATTGTCGAAGTCGACGAAAGCGACACCCTCGGCGTTGCCCGCGTCGGCCACGCCCGCGGCAACGGCAACGTCGACGAAGGCGGCGCCGCCGAGGTTGCGAAAGAGGCGATTGGAGGCACCACGATTGGCCAGGTAGATATCGAGCCAGCCGTCGCCGTCATAGTCGCCCCACGCGATCGACCGGCCGTTGTTCCCGTCGGCCACGCCCATTGTGGCGCCGACCGCCGTGAAGCTGGGCGATGCGGAACTCGTGCAGCGGTACAGCTCGTTCGGGCCCGCATCGCTGCTGACGTAGATGTCGAGCAGGCCATCGTTGTCGAAATCGGCCCAGGCCGCCCCTTCGGCGCTCAGGACCTGGGTCACGCCGGCGCCGAGGCGCTGATCCAGGATCCCGCCTTCGTTGACGAAATAGAGACTGGCCGCGCTGCCCGTGACCGCGACGAACAGATCGGGCAGCGCATCGGCCGGTCGGTAGCTGTCGCCCCAGGCCACGCCGCGGGCGGCGTGGCTCGCCGCCGACACATCGCCCGGTACATACGTGAAGGCGCCCTCACCGACACGCTGGAAGTACACCTGGTCTGTGGCGGAATCGAGGCCCTCGAACTCGTAGGCGACCAGGAAGTTGGTGCCGTCCGACGCGACCGAGGGACTTCTGTCCCAACCGTCGACGTTGTCGGAGATGACGAACGGTGGCACGAGCAGAGAACCCGTGAAGCTGCAATAGCGGCCGAGAATTCGGTCGTAGTGTGTATAGGGTTCTTCCATGTCCCGATAAACGAAGAGATACTCCGTGTCGCTCGCTGTGACGTCGATATCGTACGTGCAAGCGGCGGCGACCGTGAAGGTCGAGCCGAGAAGCACGCCGGCGCCGGTCAGCCTCTGGGCGACCAGTGTGGCACTGTCAGGCGAGTCCCCGTGCGACCACGCGACGATGAAATCGTAGTCGGAGCCTTCGTGCTCGGCGGCGATCACCGGATCGCCTACGTAGTCACCGTAGTCCGTTAACGTCAGTGCGGTCGAGGCGGCTCCCGTCGACGGCCAGGCCAACCGCCCGGTGACCGCGGTCGCGCCGGAACCGAGCCGCCAGACGACGCAATAGCGATCCGTGGTGACATCCGCGTTGATGTGTTTCAGCCCATAGGCCACATCGGGCGGGCATAGTCCGGCCCCGTAGTCGTTAGGGGAACTGCTCACGACGATCTGACCGGTGCCGGTGTCGACGCGTAGACCGAAGACATGGGGCCCGGTGGCGGTGTCCGGCTTTCGCCGATAGACGACGAGGAACTCGTCCGTCCCTGCTCGATTGGCGAGGCTTACGTCGTAGTACGGGAAATCGCCGTTCTCGTGCAGATATTTCCGATCCAGCTGCGTGCCCTGCGCGTCGTACAGGACTCCCACGATCATGAAATCGGTCGCGGGGTAATCTTCGTAGCAGTAGACGACCAGGATGGAGTTGACGCCGGCAGCGGCGGTCGGAGTGAAGGAGTCGCCCGTGGGGCTGTCGCTCGCCTTCGCGTGGAGCAGGGCCGCGCTGTCATAGAGGTTGAGCCAAGGCGGAGCCCCCGCAGGCCAGCCGGAGTAACAGACCCCCCAGCGTCCCAGGCCGTAAAATGCCGTCGGGTGGAACGCCCAAGTGGCGACTTCGACGGGATCGCCGATGGTGTGGGTCGAGACGAGCTTATCCGACGCCGACGCGGATATGACGCCGATGCCGGCCATGATCATCATGGCACCCAATATGGCGCCCAAACGCATGAGCACAGCAAGCGGGACTGCGCGCCTTGCGGATCCACAGACTCGACGGTTCATCACAAACCCCCTTGTTGGCCGTGTTGGGGAGCCGTTTCGGCGGTTTCAGGCCGGCGAAAGACTCGCGAAGGTTACTCCTCTGCACGTCTGTCGATTCCTTGGTCGCTGGCGGCCGCCGGAAATCACGAGCAAGCGAAGAATATGAACTTGTTGTGAACGCCTCGTTCTGGGGCGAACGCGCAGCAACGCCTATTCGTATGTCAGCGGGGTGGATGTCAGCGCGGCCATAGCACGGCTGGTAGCGAATGCGCCAGCTCGCCATCCTCGCGGAGCGCTTGAACGCGCCAGACCAGCGGGATCTCGGCGGCGGGCAGCTGCGAGCGCGAGAGCGCGAGCGCCGTGTCCGCACCCGCAGGGAAACGGGCGATCTCTTCCAGGTTGGCGTCGAACACCTGGACCCGATAGGCGTCGGCATCCCGCCGGCCGGTCCAGCGGAGCAAGAGCGTGCCGTCGGCCAGAAGCTCGCTCGTCGCCTCTAGGCTCGAATCCGCGACTGAGCCGACTGGGCGCAGCCTCAGAACTCCGGAGGGGCCTTCGGCGTCGTGGCCCGTGGGCGCCCAGATGAGAAACAGCGCGACGGCTGCCACCACTGCCAGTGCCGGCACGGTCCACCGCGGCCGCGTCACCATCCGCACTAGACGGTGCTGACCGTGTCGCTCGCAAGCACGCTCACGCAACGGCACCGGAGCGGCGAGCGCCGCGATGGATCGGCCCAAGGC
>JAQULN010000384.1 GCA_028718575.1 Candidatus Krumholzibacteriia bacterium
CTGGGCTTGACCGACACCGGCGAGCCCACGGCCGCCGAGCGACAGCTCAACGAGGTCGTACCGCATGAGCACTGGCGCCTGTTCACCCACCTGATCATCGATCACGGCCGCCAGACCTGCCGTGCGCGCCGGCCTCTCTGCGACGCGTGCTCGATCTACCAGTGGTGCGACGTACGCGCGTAGTCGGTGCGAATGCGGCTGCAACAAACAAGCCGCTCCCTGAGGGAGCGGCTTGTTTGCCGGCGCGCTGCGATCGCCGGTGCTGCGGCGTAGCGATCGCTGTCGGAACGCTCAGAACGGCAGATCGTCGTCTTCGATCGGGCCGCTCGGGTCCATCGGCGGCGGGTTGAAATTGTCGGCAGCGCCCGCGGCGGCGCCCGCGGCGCCGCTGTACTCCTGCGCCGCGCGGCCCGGCGCCGGTGTGTCGCCTTCGCCTTCCTCGCGGCGGCCGAGGATCATCAACTGGCGGGCGACGATCTCGGTCGTGTAGCGATCGTTACCGTCGCGGTCCTGCCACTTGCGAGTTTCCAGCCGGCCTTCCACGTAGACCTGCTTGCCCTTGCGCAGGAAACGCTGGGCGCGGTCGGCCAGCGCGCGCCACGCCACCACGCGATGCCACTCGGTCTTCTCCTGCCACTCGCCCGAGCTCTTGTCCTGCCAGCGCTCACTGGTCGCGACGCGTAGGTTGGCGACCGGCACATTGCCCTGCGCCGTGTACTTGATCTCGGGATCAGCCCCGAGATTGCCGATCAGAATCACTTTGTTCACGCCAGCCATCGGATCCTCCTGGACGGAAGTCGGCGACCGCGGGCGGCCGCCGGGTGCATGGGAGGTACATAGCAGAAAACGAACCGCCACCGCAACCGGCGGCCGCGCCGAACGCGGCAGCCCCGGCTCGCGGCGGCGGCGAAAGATCGATGGGGTGGATGATGGGACTCGAACCCACGACAACCTGGACCACAACCAGGGGCTCTGCCAACTGAGCTACATCCACCACCATGAACCGAGCAATCTGGCACGCCCGGCAGGACTCGAACCTGCGACCTGTGGATTAGAAGTCCACTGCTCTATCCAGCTGAGCTACGGGCGCCCCATTCGCGTCCGCACCGAGCGGAAGGCGAATAATGACGGTGCTGCCCGCCGGTGTCAAGAGGGTGTCGCACTGCGGCGCCGGCTGCGGTCGCTGAATGGTCGGGGCGACAGGATTTGAACCTGCGACCCACGGCTCCCAAAGCCGTTGCGCTACCGGACTGCGCTACGCCCCGACCAGGGCAGACTTCATGCCCGCCGTGCAACCGGCGGCCAGCACGGGCTGGCGACCATCGGGCGGATTGGAATTGATAGACGCCATCCTGTGACCTGTCAATCCCAGCATACGGATCGCGGCGCCAGGCAGCGACAGGCGACAGGTCACGGGGCGCGACCGGGTGCGGCCCCCGGGCGCGTTCGATCGCAGCGCCGCAGCCCCGCAGCCGATCAGCCGTCACCGTAGATTCGCCCCACGGCGGCGAACAGCCGGCGCAGCGCCCGCGCGCGGTGGCTGATCGCGTGCTTTTCCGCGGCTGCAAGCTCGGCCAGGGTCCGGTCCTGGCCCACGGGAACGAAGATGGGGTCGTACCCGAAACCACCGTTGCCAAGCGGCTCGCGCCCGATGCGCCCGGGCAAGCGGCCGTTGGCCGCCAGCTCCAGCCAGGTCGGAGCGTTGAGCGCGCGGCCGGGCGCCTCGGGCGGCAAGACCGCAGGCATCGCCAGATCCTCCGGCGAATCGAGGTCGTCCGGGCCGTCGGCGGTCCACAAGCGAGTGTCGGGCAGGCGTATCGCCTCGGGCGGCGCGTTCTCGGGCCGCCCACCGGCGAGGTAGGGCTGCACCAGGCGTTGGAGGATGCCCGCCACGCGGTCGGCGTCGACGCCCCAACCTCGCGCCACGGCGGCGGCGCGAGCCTGGTAGTCGGCCCAGGTGCTGCGGCGATCGCAACGCCCGTTCCAGTAGCGGGCGGCGTCGGCGCCGGGCGGCAGAACGCGCGGCCCGGCGAACGGATTGTGCAGCCAGCGCGCGTGTACCTCAGGCGCGGCGCCGGCCGCCGTGAGCCCGGGCGCCGGCCGCGGATCGACCCACACCAGGCTCGCTTCGAACCGGGCGTCCCGCGCCTCGTCGGCAACATCGCGTAGCAGGTCGAGCACCAATGCCGCGTTGTCCGCGTAGCTGGCCTGCGGTCCGGCGAACCGCGAGGCGAAAATGTCCGGCAGCCCGCCCAGGCAGCGCACCTGGAAGGTGGTGTCGTCGGCCACGGCGATCTCGCCGGTGTAGGCCGCGGTCGCCACGGCTTTGCGGGTGGCGTTGCCCAGCGCCGTGGTGCCGTCTTCGATCACCTCGGGCAGCCCGGAGACCTCGCTGCCGGCGACCACTCGCAGCGGCAGCCCCGCGCAGATCTCGCGCAACTCGCGGAGCTTGTCCGGGTTCCGGCTGGCAAGGACAACCGTTCGGGCGGGAACGCTCATGATCATCCTCCGAGCACCTTGCGCTGCAGTTCGTTGATCTTGGCGATGGCCGCCGCCGCGAGGTCCAGCATCCGGTCCAGTTGGTCGCGCGCGAAGGGAGCCCGCTCGGCGGTGCCCTGGATCTCGATCAGGCCGCCGCCTTCGGCCATCACGACGTTCATGTCCGTCTCGGCCACCGAGTCTTCGCGGTAGTCCAGGTCCATCAGGATGCCGCCGTCGACCAAGCCCAGGCTGATCGCACCCACCAGCGCGCGCATGGGATGCTTGCGCAGCCGCAGCCGGTCGAGCGCGTCCCAGAGGGCCACCGCCGCGCCGTTGATCGACGCGCAACGGGTGCCGCCGTCGGCGCGCAGCACGTCGCAATCGAGGGTCACGGTCAGCTCGCCGAGGGCGCTGAGGTCGGTGACCGTCCGCAGGGCGCGTCCGATCAAACGCTGGATCTCCATCGTGCGGCCGCTCTGCCCGCCGCCCGCAGCGGCCTCCCGCCGCACCCGCTCTTCGGTGCTGCGCGGGAGCATGCCGTACTCGGCGGTCACCCAGCCCTGGCCGGCGGTCTTGAGCCAGCGCGGCACGCCGTGGCTGATCGTCGCCGTACAGACCACATGGGTGTTGCCCATCTCGATCAGGCACGACCCTTCGGCGTGCGGCAGGTAGTCGCGGGTGATCCGGGTGGGCCGCAATTGAGTCGTCCCCCGGCCGCCATTGCGTTCGCTCATGACGCGCCGCCCTTCCCGACCGGCGCGAGCCGGCCTTCGGCTTCGAGTTCATCCAGGTTGACGGTCTGGACCGCGGCGATGGGGCGGCCCAAAAAGCGAGCGCCCACCTCGGCGAAGACCCAAGGGATGTCGCTCAGGTAAAAGGTGAGTTGTCCCGGCTCGGCGCCGTCGCGCAGCAGCCCG
>JAQULN010000385.1 GCA_028718575.1 Candidatus Krumholzibacteriia bacterium
CCGCGGCCTGCGCGCGGCAGTCCTGTACCCTGGTGCACCGCGACTTCCAGGCCGAGAATATCTTGTTCAAGGACGAGGTCGTGCGCCTGGTCGACGTGCAGGGGATGCGCTGGGGGCCGGCGGCGTACGACGCGGTTTCGCTGCTCTACGACCCCTATGTCGATCTGCCCTGGAGCCTGCGCGAAGAGTTGTTGGCCGGCTTTCCGGAACGCCTCGCCGCGCGCGGCGGTGTCCGCTTCGCCGACCACCAGTGGCGCGCCATGACCCTGGCGGCCGGCCTGCAACGGTTGCTGCAAGCGCTCGGCGCTTACGGTTATCTTGGTCGGGTCAAGGGACGGACGGACTTTCTGAAGCACATACCGCGATCCTTGACCAACCTGCGCCGTCTGCTCGATCTTGTGGGCCGCGGCGGGGACTTTGAGACTTGTCGCTCCGATCTGTGTCCGCCGCCGCTGCCGCGCCTGGCCGCGGTGGTCGACGTCGTCGCCTCACGAATGGCTCGAGCGGAAGAGGTACCATGAACCAGCGCGAGCAGCTCTTTCCCCGCAGCAGCGGGGTCATCCTGCACCCGACCTGTCTGCCGGGCGGCCACGGGATCGGCGATCTCGGCCGCGCCGCCTTTCAGTTCGTGGACTGGCTGGTCGCCGCCGGCCAGAGCCTCTGGCAAGTGCTGCCGCTGGGGCCCACGAGCTACGGCGACTCGCCCTATCAGACGCTCAGCGCGTTGGCCGGCAACCCGCTGTTGATCAGCCTGGACGCGCTGGTCGACGCGGGCTGGCTGGCGGCGTCGGACCTGGCCAACCCGCCGCCTCTGCCGAACGACCGCGTCGACTACGGCGCGGTCATCCCGTGGAAACTCGCGCGCCTGGACGACGCCTGGCGGCGGTTCCGGGCCGCGGCCGACGACGCCGAGTTGCAGGATTTCACCGCCTACCAGCAGAGGGAGCGCGCCTGGTTGCACGATTTCTCCCTTTTCATGGCGCTCAAGGAAGAACACGCGGGACAGCGGTGGACCGACTGGCCGGCGCCGCTGCGCGATCACCAGCCCGACGCGCTCGCCGCGGCGGTCGAGCGCCTGGCCGACCGCCTGGCGGCGCACGCCTGGCGGCAGTGGTTGTTCGACCGCCAGTGGTCCCGCCTGCGCGCCTATGCCAACGAGCGCGGCGTGCGCCTACTCGGGGACCTGCCGATCTTCGTTGCCCATGACAGTTGCGATGTCTGGGCGCGGCGGGGGCTGTTCTACCTCGACGATGCGGGCCGGCCGACCCGGGTCGCGGGCGTGCCGCCCGACTACTTCAGCGCCACCGGCCAGCTCTGGGGCAATCCGCTCTACAACTGGCGCGCGATGGCCCGAGAGGACTACGCCTGGTGGGTGCGCCGCCTGCAACTCGCGCTGCGGCAGACCGACCTCGTGCGGATCGACCACTTCCGCGGCTTCGAAGCCAACTGGGAGATTCCCGCCGGCGCCAAGACCGCCGTCGAAGGCCGCTGGGTGCAGGGGCCGGGCCTCGGTTTCTTCGAGTCCCTGCGGCGACACCTGGGCGCCCTGCCGATCGTGGCCGAAGACCTCGGCGTGATCACCGAGGCGGTCGAAGAGCTGCGCGACCTCTTCGGCATGCCGGGCATGAAAGTTCTGCAGTTCGCCTGGGGCGAGCCGCGCAATCCCTTCCAGCCGCACAATCACGTGCACAACTGCGTGGTCTACTCCGGCACGCACGACAACGATCCCACCTGCGGCTGGTGGGAGCACGAGTGCGACGAAGCAACGCGCGAGCGGTTGCGCGACTACGTCGGCCACTCGGTCAACGAGCCCGCGTGGACCTTGATCCGCATGGGTCTGCAATCGGTCGCGCACACGTTCGTCATGCCGATGCAGGATGTGCTGAGTCTGGGGCGCGAAGCGCGCATGAACCGTCCGGGCGCCGAGAACGGCAACTGGAGCTGGCGGCTGCCAACCTGGGCGCTCGACCTCGAGCATCCGGCGCGCCGCCGACTGGCGCACCTGACCTGGCTCGCGCGGCGCCGGCCCGATCAACGCCAGTCGCTCTACGACGAGGCCCGTGAGAAGGCCGCGCGCGACGGTGTGCCGCTGGACGGCGCGGAGAACCCGGCGCCGGCGTGAGCGGGCAACTGCGGGCGACGGTTCGCGGCCACCGGCCAAAGGTGTACTCGATCGCCGCGGCCAGGCGGCACCAGATGTGCAGGGGAGGGGGTGGGGCACTCATTCAAGTATTGGCCACTACACAGCGGGGAGTCGTTTCTCAACAGCCTGCAGGCCACTTACAACGCGAGGATTCATTGAGAAGTTTGTTTCGCGACGGCCTGGATCTGCTGTAAACGTTTCGGGAAGTTCCGGTTAGTGGGGTCGAGCTGCATCGCGACCTGCATTTCGCTGATCGCTTCGGGAAACCGACGTAGATTCGCGAGGGTCAGCGCTAGATTCGCATGCGTTGAGGCAGATTGAGAGTCTAAATGCAACGCACGACGGTACCAGTGTTCAGCCCCGGTCATTTGTCCACTGCGATATAGTTGTGATGCAATCTGCTCGCTGATCCGAGCGTCACCTGGTCTCGCTGCTGCTGCTTTCTCGAGGTACGCATTGCCGGCGGTCAGCGAGTCTAACGCGCAAAGCGAGACACCGAGATAAATGTAAGTCTCAGAAATACGAGGGTCGAGCCGCATGGCTAAGCGATACTCTCGGATGGCGCCGGTATGGTCGCCTTTTTGGGCAAGCAGGAGTCCGAGATTCAGGCGCGCTGGAGCATAATCCGCGGACAGATGCACGGCCTCGCGCAATTCGGCCTCGGCTTCGGCGTTCTTGCCGAGCAATCCGAGCGCGCGCCCTAACTCGAAGTGAGCTTGTGGAGAACGAGGGTTACTCGCGAGCACCTCGCGGAGGTGCGGAACGGCCGCCGTCGGATTGCCGCTCAAGGACAGTGCTGCGGCGTATCCGATTCGCGCTGCGACATGTTGAGGACGGTGTCGAATAACGGTTTGGAAATGGCCAATCGCCTCGTCGTATCGCCCCATGACGGCAAGCGTATTCGCCAATCCGATGTGTGCATCGACGAAACCGGCGTTTTCCAGGAGAGCCGCTCGGTACTCTCGCGCGGCACCTTCCATATCTCCGACCGCGGCCATGGCGACTGCCCGATCAGTATGCCACCAGGCACGGTTGGATTCGTAGTTGACGATGGGATACCGACAAATCAACGCGATCACAGCAGTTGCGGTGATCATTTTCAATGCGCGGGCCCACCGGCGTTCGATCACTGCCAGGGTTACGCGCCAAACCCCATATGCCCCGAATAGAAAAATAAACGGGAGCAAGGGGATGCGGAAGCGTTCG
>JAQULN010000386.1 GCA_028718575.1 Candidatus Krumholzibacteriia bacterium
GGCTGCCGCTTCTGGTGCATGCCGCCGATGTGCCGTTGATCGAGGCGATGGCTGCGCACCAGGCTGCGTTCGGTCTGCCGCAGTCGCGACGGCCGCAGCTTGATCCTTCCCTGGCGGACGGCCGCCATCTCGACTTCGCCGGCGATTGCCTGACCGTCACCGAGGTTCCCGGCCATTCGCCGGGACACGTCATGTTGACCTGGCCGGGGCACGCTGTGACCGGCGATTGTATTTTCGCGGGATCGGTGGGGCGAACGGATCTGCCGGGGGGCGATTTCGCGACGCTGGCGGCGAGCATTCGCGGACCTATTTACGCGCTCCCGCCGGCGACGGTTTTGCATCCGGGCCATGGACCGGACACGACTGTCGCGCGCGAACAAGCGACGAATCCGTTCGTTGCCGGCGCCTGACTATAAACAGGATTGTTTCGGCGCGCCGCCCACGGCAATCGCGAGCCGACGTAAATGGGCGACCTCAGCGCGAGGACCCCCCGCAAGTGGGGTCAGACGAAACCGGAGGCGCTACTCCTCCGACGTGTACTCGCCCTGGAGAGCTTCTAGCTGCAGGGCCGCCGCCGCTTCGCGTTGCTCCAAGAGTTCCTTTTCAAGCTTGGCGTGGCGGCGCAGGAATTCTTTCTTGATCCAGTCCCGGTACAACGAAGCGCCCAGACAACCGGAATCGTACGCAAAAATACTCTGGAAGGCAGCGGGAGCTTCTTCAATCTTGATATTGTTGGTGATAATTGTTTTGAAGATGTCCTGTTTACCGAAGATCTGGCCCAATTCCCGCCGGACATTCTTCAACAACGGCGTGCGTCCGTCCTTCAGGGTCAAAAGAACGCCAATGATTTGCAGCCGTGTATTCTGGCGCTCCTTGATGCGGCTGATCATCGTCGTCAGTTGCCGCAGAGCTGGAATGGCCAGGCCGGTGCAGGGCGTCGGCACCAAAACGTAGTTCGCCGCCACCAGCGCGTTCTGCGTCAATACGCCGAGATTCGGCGGGGTGTCGATAATGATCCAGCCGTAGTTCGGGGCCAGCGCTGAGACGACCTTTTCGAGGCGGTCGTTGATCTGCGTTTTCGCCATGCTTTCCAGCGAGGGATTGGCCGGCAACAGGTGAATTTCCTCGTCATAAACCGTGGTGGTAATGCCGTCGTGCGGCGTGATCGCCCGCCGCAGGACATCGAAGACGCTGCGGGCCGGCGGATCGCCGTCGAGTTTACCCAGCAACGTGCTGGTCGCGCACCCGTGCGGATCCATGTCGATCAGCAGGCACGAAGAAGTGACGTCACTGTAACGGATCAGGCCGGCTGCCAAATTGATGGCAGTGGTGGTCTTGCCGCTACCGCCCTTGTGGTTGACCACGGCGATCACATTGCTCATCGGCAAGGTCCTCTTGGGTCAAAGACGGTTCAATCGGCGATTGTCGCACAACCGTGCAAATATATGGCGGTGGCCAGGATACGCCAAGGAAGAAACGACATCGAGCTTCCGAGAGCAGTAGGAATAGCAAAATATATTACGATACAAATTATATATGGGATATTCAGCGCAGCTGCATTGCTGGCCTCTTGTCGATCGTGCGTGACCATGGAAAACGTCCCGTCTTGCCACGCATCTGACCTTTCTCAGCCGGGCCCTCATGAATAATCCGGGTTAAGTTCTAGAAGGAACCGTGAAGGGCAAGGATCAACTCCCAGAAATAGTGCGGAGATTTTTCGTCGACGCTGATCGACGGGTAGATATCTCCAGACGTCACCTCCGGCCTATAATCTGCAAATGCGAGGCTCAGGACGTCCGCGCGGACTTCGGCGCGCAGCCCCCATGCCGGCAGCAGATGCTTCTGGTAGCCGCCGCCGAATCTCAGACTCGTTCGCGTCTGGTCATACTGATCCTCGGCAACGCCGTCGGCCACGATCAACGCGCAACCGCCGAGGAGGTACGGGTAGTCGCGCTGCCGAACCAGCCGTAGTTCCGCGTCGAGTCCCCAGAGCACGAGGTTGAGTTGATCCCAGCGATATGTTTTGGCCGATTGACCGGCCTGTGCGAGCGCTGTCAGGCCGGCCTGGGCGGTGGCGAGGTTCAGACGCAGCCACAGCAGCTCATGCAAGCGGTATCCGACGCCAACCGCCATGGCAAAACTCTCGTCGAACGTCACCACGAAGTCGTTGGATTGAAACGAAGGACCTTGTGGCGGCGCCAGGCCAACGGTGCCGTCGAATTGCACCCGGAACAGGTCACCCCCCGCTAAAACACCGGCGCCGGCGGTCACGAACCAACGCGGCTCAGTCGCGAAAACGTTTTCGACGCTAGCTAACGCCTCGGTACGGGCGGGCCGATGGCGCCCCGTGGTCGCCTGGGCCGACAGCAATTGCGGGATCGCCCAATTCATGGCCAAGAGAAACAGTAAACAGGTGGCGCGGTGATTCACGCTGGCCTCCCGTCAAGGATGCGGCCGCTGCAGGGAAAACGTCTGGTAGATCGCTTGCATCCGCCGGAAGAAATCCATCTTGTCGATTCCGGGCGCGTAACAAAGGGCGTCCAGGCAAAATACGCGTTGACCCGCCACATCCGCTACGAACCAAGCCCAGAACGGACCGCCACCATCGAACCGGCGGCTGTTCCAGGCGCCTTCGAGGCGAACCGCCGGCATCCCGGCGATCTCATCGTATTTCCAGATTAGCGACTCGGGTACGATATCGTCGCCGTGCATCTTCGCGGCAATTTCCTGCCGCCATTGCTGCAGAAGCTCGCGGTGGCTGAGTAGAAGTTGCGGATCGACGCTCTGGGTCCAGCTGATCGTCATACCGCGCGACGGTCCGGTCTGCATCAACTCCACCGATCGATACCCATCCGGACTGTCCTGGTTCAGGCGGAACTCCGCCGGGATCTCCAAGAAGAAGCGGTGCCGCAGCCAGAGGTCGTTCATCGCTTCTTGATTCAAACCGGTGTACCGGTAGCGGCGCATGATTCGGGTCGCCGAACTCCGTTCGAAGAGTTCGCGCAGTTCGGGCGCGCTATGCCGCAGGAAGCTCAATAAACTGTTGCGATCGGTGCCCGCCGCGACGACGGCGTGCTGGTAGCTGGCGAACGGTTCCTCGATCTGCAGCATGGTGCCGGCGCCGCTGCGCGCGCGGGCTTCCCCAGCGTCGGTCAAACGACTCCGCAGGAACTTCTCAACCGGACCGCCGTCTCCGACCCGCCAGACAAAAAGAATGTTCTTGTAACCCTTGCATAGTTCCCAGCGATCCGGCGGATAGATGTCGATGTTAAAGAGCGATTCCTCGATGAGGACGAAGAGATAACGTTCGTCGAACGCTTCCTTGAAGGTGTC
>JAQULN010000387.1 GCA_028718575.1 Candidatus Krumholzibacteriia bacterium
GCCACTTCAGCCGGACCGGTGATCACGGTCGAACCGGGCCGCTTGCACACGTGGGGAGAGTTGGCCGTCGAGGGCGACGACTTCACCGGACGCGACGCGCTGTTGGCGGGCTGGCTGCCGCGGACCGGCGATGTATTCCTGCCCGAGCGGTATCGCGAAGCGGCGCTTGGCGTCGTGGCTGCCTGCGCCGATAGCGGATTCCCGTTCCCGATCTGGTTGACGCGTTCACTGACGGTCGATCCCGCCGCGGCGCGGGTCGACGTGGCGGCGGTGTTGATTCCGGGTCCGCGGATGATCATCGGACCGCAACGGTCGAACCTGGCGCACGCGCGCGGTGAGGCTTTTCTGCTGCGCGCGACGGGCGTTCGCTCCGGCAACCGGTTCCGCGAGTCGGACCTGCGGCGCGGCCGCGATCGCCTGCTGGCGCGCGACCTGTATCTGCGGGTCGACGAGCCGTTCGTGCACGTGACCACAGCCGGCGACACGGTCGGGATCGTCTGGCGGGTCGAGCCGCAAGAGCGGCCGAACCGGCTCTCGGCCATCCTGGGCCTGAGCCGCCGCGACGAAGGCGGCAGCCGGCTGAGCGGCCAAATCGACCTCGACCTGCCGAACCTGGCCGGCACCGGACGGCGCTTGACAATGGGGTGGCAAGACGATGGCCGCAGCCGTTCCCGCTTCGGTTTCCGCTACTTCGAACCGCTGGTCGCGGGCACGCCGCTCGATGCCGACCTGGAGCTGGAAAGCGAGGTCCAGGAAAACATCTACACGCGCTTCACTGTCGACAATCGATGGCGCCTGCCGGTGATCAGCCTCTGGGGACTGGAGGTCGGTCTCGGCTGGGATCGCACGACGTATCCGGTGGGCGAAACCGAAGCCGGCCGCCGCTGGCGGGGGCGGGCCGGCATTTTGCGCAGCCGCGGCGATCGGGAGCGCAGCGGCTGGTCCGGGATGTTCGCCGTGGAAACAGTCAGCCGCAGCACGACGCTGCGGCGGCCCGCGTCCGAAGGCGACGACGGCGCGCCGCCGGCGAGTCAACTCGGCAGCCACGACCGCCAGCGCCTGATTGAAGTCGACGCGGCGGGAGAGATCTGGCTTGGCGAGGAGTTCAGCCTGGCCGGCCGAGCCAGCTTGCGCCGCAACATCGCCGACAGCAAACCGGTCCCGCTCTCCGAGCAATACCGGTTCGGCGGCGCCACCAGCCTGCGCGGCTACCGGGAGGACGAATTCAACGGCGAGACGGCGGCTTGGGGCGGACTCGAGATGCGGCTCGGCCGCGCCCGCCGCTCGCGGGTTTACACGTTCGTGGATGTCGGGTATTTTGAGGTAACGGTCCGCTCGCTCGCGGGCGCTGGGGTTGAACTCGCCAGCCGCAGTGGCACCAACATCGGTTTTGGTCTCGGCTTGTACACGGCGGCCGCGCCGGGTCAGCTCAACCTCGCGGTCGGGTTCCCCGGCGATGTCCAGTTCGAAACGGCCAAGTTGCACGTCGCGCTGGTCGGCAGTTTCTGACCGGAGCCGGGCCGCCGAGATGCTTGTCGCCGGCCGGAGGTCTCGATGAACCGCGATCAGGCGCGCGCGCGGATCGACGATCTGCGCCGGGAGATCGAACGGCATCGCCATCTCTACTATCGCGAACTCCGGCCGGAGATCGAAGACTCCGACTACGATGCGCTCGAACGCGAGCTCGCCCAGCTCGAGGCGCGTTTCCCCGAACTGGCGACAGCGGCCAGCCCGACGGTGCGCGTCGGCGATGACCGCGTCGCGAACGTGCCTTCGCTCGCGCACGCGCGTCCGATGTTGAGTCTGCAGAACAGCTACGACCTCGCAGACGTCGACGCCTTCGATCGCCGGATCCGGCGTGAACTCGCTCTCGCCGAGCCGCCGCTGTACACCGTCGAGCCGAAGCTCGACGGCGTCGCGCTGGCGGTCCGCTACCGCGCGGGGGTTCTCACCGCTGCGTTGACGCGCGGCGACGGCCAACAAGGCGACGTCGTCACGGCCGCCGCGGCCACGATTGCCGGGATCCCGTCGCGCCTGCCCGCCGACTGGGCGCGCGTGTTCCCGAAAGCGGTCGCGGCCTGCGAGGTCCGCGGCGAGGTATTCCTGACGCGCTCCCGCTTCGCGGCGCTGAACCGGCAGCGGCAGGAGGACGGGTTCGAGTTGTTCGCCAACCCGCGCAACGCCGCCGCCGGCACGCTCAAGACGCTCGACCCGCAGGAAGTGCGGCGGCGGGGATTGTCGGTCGTCTTCTATCAGATCTTCCCGCTCGACGCCCAGGACCGCTGGCCGGCGGCGGCGGATTTCCCGTCGCACCGAGACGAGTTGGCGGCCGTTGTGCGCCTGGGCCTGCCGGCACCGGAGATCCTGCTGGAAGCCCGCGGCGGCAGTGAACTCGCGGAGGCGCTCGCCGCCGTCGAACAGCGGCGGTCCGCGCTCGATTATCAAATCGATGGAGCGGTCATCAAGCTGGATAGTGCGGCGCTGCAGCAACAGCTCGGCGCGACGGCGAAGGCGCCACGGTGGGCGCTGGCGTACAAGTACCCTGCGCTCGAAGCGGTCACGACGCTACGGTCGATTACGCTGCAAGTCGGGCGCACGGGCGTGATCACGCCGGTCGCTGAACTCGACCCGGTCGCGCTCGCCGGCAGCACCGTCAGCCGCGCCACGCTGCACAACTGGGAAGAACTAACCCGCAAGGACATACGACCGGGCGATCAGGTGGTCGTGGTCAAGGGTGGCGACATCATTCCCAAGGTCGTGCGCGCGGTGCCTGAGGCGCGCGACGGCACCCAGCAGCCGCTGCCCATGCCTGCGGTTTGTCCGGTCTGCGGCGGCGCGGTGGAGCGCCGCCCGGACGAGGTTGCGTTGCGCTGCATCAACGCGACCTGCCCGGCGGTGCTGGCGGCCCGTCTGCGCCACTTCGTCAGCCGGCAAGCCAGCAACATCGAAGGACTCGGCGGACGCGGGATCGAGCTGCTGCTCGAACGCGGGCATCTCAAGAACCCCGCCGACCTCTTCCGGCTCGACGCCGCGTTGCTCGCCTCGCTCCCGGGTTGGGGTGAGAAGTCGGCGGCGAACCTGCTGCAATCGCTCGCGGCGGCGCGACAACGGCCCTGGGCCAACAAGATTTTCGCGCTAGGGATCCCGCAGGTGGGGATCAGTACGGCGACCACGCTGGCCGGCGCTTACGATTCGCTGGCGGCCTTGCAAGCGGCCAGCCAAGAAGACCTGACGGCGCTGCCGGACATCGGTCCGACGGTCGCGGCGGCCATTGCCGCGTGGTTCGCCGACGCCGCCAACCGCAGCCTGTTACACGACCTCGCCGCAGTC
>JAQULN010000388.1 GCA_028718575.1 Candidatus Krumholzibacteriia bacterium
GTTGGCCGGCAGGCTGCGGATCTGGTAGCTCGGATCGATGTACTTGACGCTGACTGGGCGTTGGCGCAGCCCGCAGTATTCGGTGATGGCCTGGGTCAAAAACACGCCGATGTCGCCCAGCAAGCGGTTGCCCGAGGCGTCGACCTCGCCCGGCGCGCGGCCGGCGGCGGCGAGAAGGTCCTGGCCCGCGCCCTCGGCCGCGACGACCACCGCATGATGTCGGTCGGCCAGCCGCTGCTCCAGGTGGTGCAGCAAGCCATGCGGGCCGTCGAGCGCGAACGGCACCTCCGGCACGAGCACGACGTTGACCTCGTTGGTGGCAAGGACCGTATGCGCGGCGATGAAGCCCGACTCGCGCCCCATCACCTTCACCAGGCCGACACCGTTGACCGCACCCCAGGCCTCGGCGTGAGCGCCGGATACGGCGCGCACCGCCTCGGCCACCGCCGTCTCGAAGCCAAATGAGCGCTGCACGAAGCTCAGGTCGTTGTCGATGGTCTTGGGAACGCCGATCACGGCGATCGCCAGACCCCGCCGCGCCACCTCTTCGGCGATCGCCAGCGCGCCTTTCTGAGTGCCGTCGCCGCCGATCGCAAACAGCATGTCCAGCTCGAGCTCTTGCATGCGGTCCACGATCTCGGTCGTGCGTTCGCCGCCGCCCCGTCCGGAGCCGAGGATGCTGCCGCCCAGGTTGTGAATGTGTCGAACGACGTCGAGCGCCAAGGGCACCGGCGCGGCGACGGCTTCGGGCAGCAAGCCCGGATATCCGTAACGGACGCCGCTGATCCGCCGTACACCGTAGCGGTGCCACAGCGTGAGCACGATGGCGCGGATCACGTTGTTGAGCCCCGGGCACAGACCGCCGCAGGTAACGATGCCCGCGTGGACGCGGGCCGGGTCGAAGTAGATGTGCTCGCGCGGGCCGGCCAACTCCAGGGTCGCCGCCGCCGCGGGCGCCGGGGCTGAAGAATCGGCGCGCACATCGATGACGGCCAGGAGCCGCTGGTCATCGCGGACGTAATCGGCCTGGCAGTCGTCGGGCCGGTTGGACAACCGGATCGGCGAGCGGCGGGTGATCGGACCGAGGCGCGTGATGGACAAATCCGGACTCATCTTGCCTCCCTGATGCTAGTCTCCCCGGAAGGGCCGCGATCGTCAAGCTCCTGTTCCAGGCCGTGTTACGACCTTCAAACCAGGAGGACTATGCGCAATTTTTACTAATAATTGCATAAATCTTTATACAGAATTCAGGTGATTTTTCTGGCGTGATGCTATTAAATAGGGGCCCATCCCCGGGTCGGCTCCTCGCCCTTTGACAGCTGACCCGCGCGGACAGGGACGCGGTCAAGGGTGCCGATTCGCATTCCTCGGTTTGGCACCACGACCCCGCTGAAGACCGGGACCCCGGGCTGCCCAGTTCGGGGTCTCTGTCTTTCTCGATCAGAGTCCTGCCGGCGAGCACTCACCCGCGATCGCGCGACGGCGGCGTCGGCGCGCCGCGCGCACCGGCGATCACCAGGCCGCCGATCATCACCGCCAGTCCGCACGCTGCGCGCACGTACTGCGCGGACTCCTGGAACACCAGCCACGCCGCGAGGATGGCCAGCGGCACTTTCAGATTGTTGGCGACGGCGAGCCGGGCGGTGCCGGTGCGGGCCGCGCCCTTGTTCCAGAGCCAGAACCCGACGGCCGTGGCAATCAGTCCCAGGTAGACGAGCACCGCGACGGCGTCCCCGTGAATGCGCGGCGGGACGGAGTCGCCGAACAGCATCGCCCCCGGCGCGGCCAGCGCCGCGCCGCCCAGATACATCCAGCCCAGCAACCCGGCCTCGTGATGGCGCGGCGGTCCCGCCCGACGCGTCGCCTCGCGCAGCGGCCGGTAGCCCAACTGACCCAGGGCGAAACACAGATTGCTGCCCTGGACGAGCAACACGCCGCGCATGGTCTCCGCCGCCGGCAGGCGTCCTTCGGCCACGAGCGCGCCGGCCACCGCCAACAGCGCCGCGCCGAGCGGGCGGAGCGGCCGGCGGCGATCGCGCCAGGCGCCGAGCAGCGCCACGAACACCGGCGTCAACAGCGTCCAGAGCGCCACCTGCCAGGCCGCCAGATCGGCGAAGGCGGCGATGTAGAACACATACATGGCCCCGAACTGGACCGCGCCCAGCAGCATCGCCCGCACGCGCAGTCCGGTCGCCGCGGGCGCCGCGGTAACGGTCCACGGAAGAAATACGAGCGCCGCGAGCGACAAGCGGGCCGCTGCCACCCACCAGGGATCCAACCCCGTCAGGTGCTGCTTGATCAGCCCGAAGGAGAACGCCCACAGTAACGATGCGGCCAGCAACCAGATCATGCGCGCAGTATCGATCGCGCGCCGGCCGGGTGGCAAGCGCGCAAGTCAACCCGGAACCAGGGTCGAGCCGGATCCGGGTCAAGCCCCCGCGGACGCCGAACTGCCGTGCTCCGACTGAGCCGCCGCGTCGATGTCCGGCGCCACCGCCGCGAAATCCTCGACCGGCCGCGCCGGCGTCAGTTTCGCCAGCAGCGAGTAGACGACGGGCACCAGGATCAGCGTCAAGAACGTCGACAGGAGAATGCCGCCCACGATGGCGATCCCGAGCGGCCGGCGGGACTCGGCGCCGGCCCCCAATCCCACGGCGATCGGCAGGATACCGAACACCGTCGATAGCGACGTCATCAGGATTGGCCGCAGGCGGATGCGCGACGCTTCAAACACGGCCGCAGCGATGTCGCGGCCGCGGGCGCGGAGCTGATTGGCGAACTCGACGATCAAGATCGCGTTCTTGGTCACCAGGCCGATGAGCATCACCAGGCCGATCTGGGAGTAGATGTTGAGGCTCTGGCCGAAGGCAAACAACGATGCCAGGGCGCCGACCAGGGCCAGCGGCACTGAAAGCAGGATCACCAGTGGATGGACGAAACTCTCGAATTGCGCCGCCAGTACCAGATAGATGAACGCCACTGCGAGCAGGAACATGAACGCCAGACTGCCGCTCGCTTCGCGGTACTCGCTCGACTGGCCTGTCAGGTCGTAGCGCATTCCCGCCGGCAGAGCTGTGCGCGCCAGACGCTCGAGATCGTCGAGGGCGCGGCCGAGATCGACACCGGGCGCCAGGTTGGCCGTGACGGTCGCCGCGCGCACGCGATTGAAATGATTGAGTTCCTTGGGCGCCGCGGTCTCCGCCAGCGTTACCAAGTTGGCCATCTGCACCAGGCCGCCGCCGCCGCTGCGCAGATGGATCTCGGGAATCATGTCCGGCGTGGCGCGGTTCGCCGGCCTCAGTTGCAGCACGACATCGTACTTCTTGCT
>JAQULN010000389.1 GCA_028718575.1 Candidatus Krumholzibacteriia bacterium
CTCGCCGGTCAAACCGTCGATGTCGATCTGTTCGCTCTCGAGGCGGGCCACGATGTCTTCCACCTCGGCAACGGCCTCGCTAAAAGAGAGCTTGCTGGCCGGGATCTTCTTCGTCGTCACGCGAGCCTCCCTTGCGCCGAGTGCGGCGCGCCGGTACCGTTTCCCGGCCGCCGGCCGTGCTGATGATCTCACCGTCGCGAAAGCGGGTGCGCAAGACCTGTCCGCGCCGGACCGCCGCCGCCAGGCGCACGAGCGCGCCGTATTCGTCGAGCGTCAGCGTGAATCCGCGCTCGAGCAGCCGTTGCGGATCCAGTCCGCGAGTCCGCGCGGCCAGGAGTTCCAGGCGCGCGGTCCGGTCGCGCAGGCGCCGCCCGAGCGGCGGACCGACGGCCCCGGCGGCCGACCTGAGCCGCCGCTCGGCGCCGGCCAGCATCCTTTGCGCCTCGCGGACCAACTGGCGGGCAAGATAGTCAGGCCTGCCTGTCGCCGCAGCGGTCGCCCGCCGCGCGCCGTGCGTGAGGTCGCCAGACAAGGCCTGCAGGTGTTGCTGCCACACGCCGGCCGCCCGCCCCGTGCGCGCTTGCAACGTGGCGCCCACGGTTTGCAGGCGGCGTCCGTCCTCGCGTAGGCGGCCGCTGACCAGCGGCGCTAGCCGGCGGCAAGCGTCCAGTCGGCGGCCGGCAGCGACCAGGCGAGCGCCTGCCGCCGCGACGAGCCGCTGCGCCGCCGCCTGCAGGCTCCGATCGCCGGCCTGCACGCGCTCGACGAGGAACGCCGCCGCCGCCGTCGGGGTCTTGCACCGCGTATGAGCGCATAGATCCACCAAGCTCGTATCGATCTCGTGTCCGATCGCCGCCACCACGGGCAGCGGGCAGCGCGCGACGGCGGCGCAGAGATCTTGCTGATCGAACCAGCTCAAATCGGCGCGCGAACCGCCGCCGCGGGCGATGATGATCACATCGAGCGCCTCGCGCACCAGAGCAGCCAGCGCACCGGCCACCTGGACGCCTGTCTGTTCGCCCTGCATGCGGCAATCGGCGATCAGCACGCGGAAGGGATATCCGCTCGCGCCCAGTTGGGTGCGTACGTCGAGATCCGCGGCGCTGCCGCGGCTCGTGACCAGCCCCACGCGCAGCGGCAGATCGGCGAGCGGTCGTGTCGCGTTCAACCGCAGCAACCCCTCGGTCTCGAGCCACGCCAGCACCTGCCGGCGCCGCGCCTCGAGCCGGCCGAGGGAGAACTCCGGGTCGACACCCACCACCTTGAGATTGACTTTCCCGTAAGGAGGATAGAAGTCGACCTGGCAGAGCAAGCAGACCTCGAGCTTGTCCTGTAAGCGGAACGACGGGTCGCTGCCGTCGAGAAAGCGCCCGAGTCGGTAGCGATCGCGGTCCCAGCCGAGGATCGCGGCCGGAATCTGATGCGACGCGGCGCCTTGCCGCCCGGGTTCGTGCAATTCGAAATAGACGTGCTGCCGCTTCGCCGCATCGAGCGGCAGGCGCTGGACTTCGCCCCGCACCCAGACCGGCGCCGGAAACGCTGTCCACAGCGCGGCCTGAATGGATTCGTTGAGCTGGCGCACGCTGAGGATCCGGCGATCGCTGTCCCTGACGCTCGATGTCACGTTTGCCTCGATGTCACGTTCGCCTCCTGGCCCGGCGTCAGATGCGGATGCTCAACCAGCGTTTCGCGAAGAACAGGCGCGTCATCCATGCCGCGTGCACGAGGAGCCAGGCCACGAGCGCCCACCAGGCGCCGAGCAGGCCGCCGCCAACCGTGACCGCGAACAGCCAAGCCAGGGGCAACAAGCACAAGACACCGGTCGCGAGGTCGACCAACAGCACCCTCTGCATCGCGCCCGCACCGCGCAGCGCTCCCGCAAACGCCAGACTTACCGCCGCCGTCACCTGCACTAATGCGGTCAGGCGCAGGATCTGGCGACCGGCAGCTAAGACCGGCGGCTCCACAGCGAAAGTCGCCAGCAGGGCGTCCGGCCACAGCAGCATAGGCAGACCGACGGCGGCCATCAAGCCGCCGGCGAGAACCAGACCGGCTAGACCGCTCCGCCAGGCGCCGCGCAGGTCCCGCGCGCCCAGGCTGCGGCTGACCAACGTCTGCACCACGACGCCGACGCCGACCGCCGCCATCAATGTCAGCGCGGCGATCCGCAGGACGATATTGCCGGCGGCTACGGCCACAGTCGACACTTGCCCCAGGATCATGGTAAAGAGCACGAGACCCCCGATCAGACCGGTCGCTTGCAGGGCCGGCGGCCAACCGATCCGCAACAAAGGCAGGATCAGGTCGCGGCGCACCGAGCCGCGCGCCAGCAGACGATAGCGGCGGTGCAGCGCCGGGCGCAGCGCCACGGCGAGGATGGCCACCGCAGCGGCCGCGCTGGCCAGGACGCTCGCCAGCGCCGCGCCGCGAACCCCCAGCGCCGGCGCGCCGAAGTGGCCGAAGATCAGCACCCAGTTCAACACGACGTTGAGCACGTTCATACCCACGCCGGTCAGCATGCCGATACGGGTCTGGCCGAGGCCATCGAAGCAGGCGCGGACGAGAAAATAGCACACGAATGGCAGCAAGCCGAGGCCGCGGACCTGGAAGTAGGCGGCGCCGAGCGCAACGACCTCGGGGTCCGGACTGACCAGGCGCATCCCCAGCGCCGGCCAGCGCCAGCATGCCAGCGTGGCCGCCGCGCCCGCCGCCAGCACCAGCGCGAGGCCGGTGCCCAGCACGGCGCCGACTTCCGCGCCGCGACCGGCGCCGTCGCGGCGGGCGGTGATCACCTGAACCGCGACATCGAGCGACCGCAATCCCGTCGCCAGCGTCGAAAACAGAAGGGTGGCGACGCCGACGGCCGCGATCGCCGCCGTGCCGAGCCGCCCGATCATCAATGTGTCGACCAGCCCCATCAATGTCTGCGTAAGGCTGGCCAGGATCACCGGCGACGCCATGCGCGCCATCAAGGCCAGTAAGCGGGTCCAAGCGGTCGTGCCCAGGCTTTCAGCTGACAAGAAGCTCCACCGTTCTGGCCAACAGGCGAGCGCCGAAGCCGGTCCCGCCGCGCGGTCCGAGCGGGCCGTCCTTCTCGGTCCATGCCGGGCCAGCGATGTCGACGTGAGCCCAGGCGATGTCCTGGGGCACGAAGTACGAGAGGAACGCCGCCGCCGTCATCGCGCTACCCTCGCGCGGTCCCAGGTTCTTCAGGTCGGCTACCTTCGATTGCAGCGCCTCGCGGTGGGCGTCGATCAACGGCAGCGGCCACACTCGTTCGCCGGTCTCGCCGCCGGCTTGTTCC
>JAQULN010000390.1 GCA_028718575.1 Candidatus Krumholzibacteriia bacterium
ACTTCGAGCATTCGGGCGATGTCGCCCTCCGTGAGCATGCGGTCAAGAGCTTGTGTCTGCATGGGCTTTTCTCCGCAAGAACTGGTGTGGGAAAACCATTATGGCGCATCCACGACTATCTACGACCAAGTACCAAAAATCAAGCTTGATATGTGATGTCATGTGACATCATCGTCAAGCCGTTATGCCCGCAACGCTGTCAAAATTCTCAACGAATCGGACCGTCGCGCCAAAAGCGCGTGTGGAGACTCACGAAGGCCGCGAGTGGCTTGTCGCTCCAGTTGTCGCCCTCGTCGAAGGTGTGGTTGCCGGCTCCATTGGCCCCGTTCTCGTTCCCGCTGATGAACTCGCGGTCTTCGTGGAGGCATGGAATGGAATTCCGCTGACCGTCAATCACCCAAGCGTTAACGGCGAGCCGGTCAGCGCGAACAGCCCGGCTGTCCTCGAAAAGCAGAGCATCGGACGCCTGTTCAATATGCAGTTCAACGAGCGCCGGATCCAGGGCGAGCTCTGGCTTGACATGGCGAAGTGCAAGGCGATGGGGGGCGAGGCCCTCCAGATCCTGAATCGCGTCCAGGCCGGCGAGGCGCTGGAGGTCTCAACGGGCTACTTCTGCGAAACCGAAGCGCAAAAGGGCACGTTCGAGGGTAAGGAATACTGGGGAGTCACGCGCAATATCCGGCCCGATCATCTGGCGCTTTTGCCGAACGACATCGGTGCATGTTCCTGGGCGGACGGATGCGGAGCTCCACGGACGAACAGCGGCGGGCTGATGGACTCTGTAAAGACAGCAATCGTTTCCCTGGCCGAAAAACTCGGTCTGCAAATCCAGACCAAACACGAAGCGGAGGCAGTAAAAATGGCGGATACCGTCACCCCGACCCCCAATCCGTGCGGATGTCCGCACCTGTCCGTGGCGAACACGGCAGCGCAACCTCCTGTCACCCCGCCAGCGACGCCGCCCATCGCTCCGCCCGCCGCTCCGCAGACTCTGGAGCAGGCGATCGCCGACATCAAGCACCCCGAGCTCAAGAGCATGATCGAGAACATGCTCCGCGAGAAGCAAACGGCGCGCGCCAAGATCATCGAGGGCTTGACGGGCAATGCGCGTTGCACACTCACCAAGGACCAACTGAGCGCGATAGACGACGCGACGCTGGACGCCCTGGGCAAGACGTTCGCGGCCATCCCCGCCGACTACACGGGGAAGGGCGTTGCGACCAACGCCGCTGGCGGCAATCAGGACGAGGTTTTCGAAGCGCCGGCCATCGTGACGGCCCCGTTCGAGAAGCAGTAACCGACCGCGCGAACAACGCGCCGACTTTGCATTACGGAGGCAAGACAAATGACCGTTCGCACGATCGTTCTCAAGGGTGAAGGCATCCGCAAAGAAGCCCTGGCTGTCGCGGCCATCACGCCCGGCCATCTCATCGAGCGCACCAGCGCCGACAAGTTCCAGGTGCATTCGACGGCCTCTGGCAATGCGCAGCGCGCGTTCGCCGTCGAGAACCCGAACCAGTATGACAACGACATCGACCACGCCTACGCCGCCGACGAGACGGTGACGGCCGTCTGGTGTCAATCCGGCATGGAAATTTACGCCCTCGTTCCCGCGGCGGCTCCCGCGATCGTGATCGGTGACATCGTCGGATCGAACGGTGACGGCTGCCTGAAGAAAATCGCCGCCGCCGATCAGGACGCCAATGTCACGGTCGAGTCGATCGTCGGTTATTCGCTGGAAGCGGTGGACAACTCCGCCGGCGGCGCGGTCGCCCGGCTCAAGATCGAAGTGGCCTAAGCCACAAGGGATACGTTTGCGCGCACCCGCTGGCGAGCGGCGCGAATCACTGACGAAGGAGCTCACGCACATGAAGCGGAACCAGACGCGTTTCGTTGTCAACAACGCCGGCATCGACCAGGAAGCGATCATTCAGAACGTCGCCGAGGTCATGCGCCAGCTTTCCGGATCGACTGCGCAACGATTCATGAAATCCGGCCTGAACGTCAACGCCCTGCGCCCCTACACCGATGATGACGGACGCGCATACGTGACGCTCAACGGAAAGCGCGACCCGGTCGCGAACGCCCTGCTGCGCAAGGACGAGTGGAAGTATCTCGACGAGGCTCTGCGTCGCATCGCCCGCGATCGTCTGGCGGCTGTCGATGACCTTCGAGCGGCCGGCCTGGTCGTGAACAACGGCGGACTGGGCACGATGTTGCACCAGTATGAAAAAGTCACCGACATGGACGACGCGAGCGTGTCGATGGGCATCGACGTGCCGCCTCAGAAGGACGACATCGGCTTCACCCTGGCGAGCGTCCCCGTGCCGATCTTCTCGAAGGCGTTCCGGTTGGATCTGCGCCGCCTGGAGGCGAGCCGGCGTCGCGGCGAAGGGCTCGACACGACCGGCGTCGAATCGGCCACGCGCAAAGTGGTCGAGAAGATCGAGACGATGGTGTTCAACGGCCTCTCGGCCATCAACGTGAGCGGCGACACAATCTACGGATACCGGAATCACGCGAACCGAATCACTGGCACCGGAACCGGCGACTGGGGCACGGTCGCACACGTCGACGCGACAATCATCAAGGCGATCGCGGCGCTCGAAGCGAAGAATCACTTCGGGCCTTACGTGGTCTACCTGCATGGCACGCAATACGCGGAGATGCGCGCCGCAATCGACAGCACGAATCAGATCACGGCCTACGAGCGCGTGATGAAGCGCCCGGAGATCAGGGCAATCCGTCCGTCGATGAAGATGACCGCCGGCGAGATGGTCATGGTCCAGATGACCTCGGACGTGGTCCAGCTTTCGGTCGGCCAGGACATCACGCTGGTCGAATGGCGCGAACTCGGCGGATTGGTCTTCGAGTATCTGGTCATGGCCGCGATGGCGATCGTGATCAAGCCGGACGCCTCGGCGACGCCGCAGTTGGGTGTGTTGCACTACACCGGGATCTAAGTTTGACGGCTGGGTAACTGGCGGAATGGATCGGGGCGGCGGCCTGACAGCCCCGCCCCGTTTTTACGAACGGCAAGGAGCGGAATCTCATGGCAGCCAAATACGAAGTCATTGGCGGAACGCATGTCAGGAACGACGGCGGGAAGTCCCAGGCGTTCAACCCCGGCGACGAGATCGAGCCGACCGCCATCGAACTGGAATCATTCCCGGATCGGTTCAGGAAGAAAATCGGCCGGCCGTCCAAAGACGAAGAGACCGCCCCCGAAACCGGCAAGAAGTAACCGCGCCGCGCGGAGATGCACACCGAACAGGAGTAAGACCATGCGACGGACAC
>JAQULN010000391.1 GCA_028718575.1 Candidatus Krumholzibacteriia bacterium
TGCAGGCCGTCGAACCGGTCGCCGCGGCAAAAATAACGCCGTCGCCGAGGAAGCGGCCGAGGGAGGTGCCGCCGACCCGCAATTCGAGATCCAGGACCCGCGGCAATGGTCCCATATTGACGACGATGTCGTTGAGACCGACTGCGTTCGCGGTTACCGCGCCCGCGCGCCAGAGTGAGCCGTGGACGCGCGAGCGGCCCGCCAGTACGAAATCACCGTCCAAGACGCGCGCAAGGGCGGTTTGCAGTCCGGCCACGGGGACATCGGTCAGATAACCCAGCGAGCCGAGATTGATGCCCAACAGCGGCGTGCCCTGATCGCCGATCATGCGTGCCGCGCGCAGCATCGTGCCGTCGCCCCCCATGGCCACGATGACGTCGGCACCGGCGACCAATTCGCCGTCGTCCAGGACGGTCGCGGCGCTTTCGACGATATCGGCAAGTTCCCGGCAGACCGAGACCTGAATCTGCCTTTCGCGGCACGTTCGCAGTACGACAGCAACCGCCGCCGAGAGGTCTGCTTTGCGCGGATTGCCGCACAGACCGAGTTGGCGAACGACGACGTCAGATCGCATCGCTGGTGGTCCTTGTCATAAAGAGGCCGAGCACTGGTTCCGCCGCTCGAGCAGGTACTGCAAGGCGGCGGCGGCGCGGCTAGCGATCCCGTCGGCGTCTAGCTGCAGATCTGCGAGCAGGTCGCCGCGGGAGGCTTGGTCCTGGAACAGGTCGGGAATGCCGAAGTTGATCACGTGCGGCGGGTCGGCGACCGTCTGCGTCTGACTCCACTCGAGGACGGCCGCGCCGAAACCTCCAGCCAGAGCGTTCTCTTCGACGGTCACAACCAGACGGTGCCGTTGCCAGATGTCCGCCAGCAATGTGCCGTCGAGCGGCTTGACGAAGCGCATGTCGACAACTTCGGCTTCGATCCCGCGGCGCGAAAGCAATTCCGCGGCACGCAGGGACGGGTAGACCAAGGATCCGACCGCCAGCAGCGCGAGTTGATCGCCGGCGCGCAGCCGTCGCGCTCTGCCGATGGGCACTGGCGCGATGGGCTCGGTCAACGGTACGCCGACAGCTTGGCCGCGGGGATAGCGCACCGCCGTCGGCCCGTCCTCACGGGCCAACGCGGTTGCCAACATGCAACGCAGTTCCTGCTCATCCGCCGGCGCCATGATCACCATGCCGGGTACCATGCGCAGAAAGGTCAGATCGAACACGCCGTGATGAGTAGGACCGTCCTCGCCGACCACGCCTGCACGATCCACCGCGAACACGACAGGCAGTTGCTGCAACGCGACATCGTGGATGATCTGATCCAGCGCGCGCTGCAGGAACGTCGAGTAGATCGCGCAGACCGGCCGCAAACCGTTGCAGGCGAGTCCGGCGGCGAAGGTCACCGCGTGCCCTTCGGCGATGCCAACGTCCCAGACTCGCGCCGGATGCGCTTTTTGCAGCCGTTCTAACCCGGTGCCAGAGGGCATCGCTGCCGTGATCGCGCAGATGCGCGGATCGTTTTCCGCCAGGTCCGCCAAGGCCTCGCCGAAGACCTCCGTCCAACTCGGAACCGACGGTGTTCTTACCTTGATGCCTTCCGCTTTGTCGAATGCCCCCACGCCGTGATAACGCTGGTCGTCTTGCTCAGCGAACGAGTAACCTCTGCCCTTTTCGGTAACGACATGGATCAGTTGCGGCCCGCGCAGCTTGCTCACGTGTTTGAGGGTGCGCATCAGCGTCGACAGATCATGGCCGTCGATCGGGCCGAAGTAGGTGAATCCCAGCTCCTCGAACAGGATGGTCGGCACGACCAGATTCTTGAGGCCTTCTTTAATGCGGCCGGCGAGGGCTTGCGCCTTTTTGCCCTTCGGCATCACACCGAGCAATCGCCAGACTTCGCCCTCGAAACGAGTGTAGAACTCGTCGGAGGTGATCAGCGTTAGGTATCGCGAGATCGCGCCGACATTCGGCGAAATGCTCATCTTGTTGTCGTTGAGGATCACGAGCAGATCGCTGGCGGCCTGTCCCGCGTTGTTCAATCCTTCGAAAGCCAAACCGCCGGTGAGAGCGCCGTCGCCAACGACCGCGACGACCATATGATCTTCGCCGCGCGTATCGCGCGCCAGCGCATAGCCAAGCGCGGCCGAGATGGCCGTGCTGGCGTGCCCAGCGCCGAACATGTCATGTTCGCTTTCGCTGCGCTTCGGAAAACCTGAGAGTCCGCCCCGCGTGCGCAGGGTGCCGAAACGATCCCGGCGCCCGGTCAGCAGCTTGTGCACATAGGCTTGATGACCGACATCCCAGAGGATCTTGTCGCGCGGCGAGTCGAATGTGCGATGCAGCGCGACGGTCAACTCGACGACGCCGAGGCTGGCGCCGAGATGCCCGCCCGTCCGGCTGACGGTCGAGATGATGTCCTCGCGCAGTTCGGCACAAAGCCGCTGCAAATCCGGCAGACTGAGCCGTTTCAGATCCGCCGGACCGGTCAAGTGCGACAGGATCGGTTGTAGGCCAGCAGCCAAAAGACGCCTCCAGGCTAGCAGCAACGAACGACGCAACGGATTCTAACCCGTTTCGCAGGCTAGCGCAAAAAGAAAACCCCAGACGAGCCCCGCAGCCACGTGGACTGGCGTATGAGCAATGATATCGAGGTAGTTGACAACGCGGCGCCGGCGCGAGCCGGCGGCCGGCGCCAGCCGGACCAAGTCGTACACGAGGTACCGCTGCTTTTGGGCGGCAGCGCGGACGCGCATGGCGTCGAATACCGTGATGACGAGGAACACTAACGCGAAGGCCGCTTCCGGCGACTGCCAGCCGAACCGCACCGCGCAGAGTGTGAGCAGCGATCCACCGACCGACGCGTGGACGCTGGGCAAGCCCGCGCTCTGTCCCAGGGCTGCCAGCACCAGCCGCCGTTGGGCGACCGAATAGAGCAGTACCTTGAGGAGTTGCCCTGCTACCGCGGCGAGAAGTACGATCAGCCAGATCGCCACTGGTTTCTCTTTCGAACCGGCGTCCGTCAACAACGCCGCTGCCACATGTAGCCCGCCAACGCCAACAGGCGGTGACGGTGCGGGCCAGGCGGTAGCACGGCGGCCAATTCCCGCAATCCGCGCTGGCCCCCCCGACAGGTTTCGGAAGGGTAGAGCCCGTACACGGCCACGCCGCACCGCACCATGTCCAGCCGCGACTCGGGATGGCAGATGGTGGCCGCGCTATTGGCGCAGTGGCGAAGCAGCACATCGATGCCGTTCTCCCTCAGGCTACCCGCGATGGTCAAGAACAGACCGAGCTGAGACTTCA
>JAQULN010000392.1 GCA_028718575.1 Candidatus Krumholzibacteriia bacterium
CATCCTGGATCTGCGCGACGCGGCCGGTCATGCCGCGGGCCATCTGCCGGGGTCGTTCTCGCTGCCTTGCGAACCGGAGTTGGCCGGGTTGGCGCCGCCCATCCTGGCGGGCTGGCTCGACGAACACCTGCCCTCGATCTATCTGCCGCCCCGCTACGAGCCGCTGCTCGTGATCGCCGAACGCAGCGACCTGGCCGCGGCGGTCGCCGGCTGTTTGTCCGCGCGAGGACGGGGGCCGGTGCAGGCGCTCGGCTTGGGCGCCCGGGACGTCGCCGCCTTGCCGGCGGACCTCCGGCGGCGCGGCCGGTCGCCGGACGTTCTCTGGCGTCCGCCTTCGTTTCTGCGGCGCTGGGTACACCTGCTGCCGCCGCCGGCTGCCGGCCCTGTGCTGGATCTCGCCTGCGGCGCCGGCCGCGCCGCGGTCTGGCTGGCTCGCCGCGGCTGGCAGGTGACCGGCGTCGATCATCAGCCGGAGGCGCTGGCCCTGGCCGCCCGGCTGGCCGCGCGCAGCGGCGTGCGCCTGGATTTGCGGCCGGCAGATCTGCGGCGACCGTCGAGTCTGCCGCCGGGTCCCTGGGCGGCGATCCTGCTGCTGCGATTCCTCGACCGCGAGCTCGTCCGCCGCGTGCCGGCGTGCCTGCGCCGCGGCGGGGTCGTGATGCTCGAGACCTTCCGCGATGCCCCCGGCTACATCGGCAATCCGCAACCTCGCCACCGCCTGCGGGCCGGCGAGGCGGCCTGCTTGTGGCGCCAGATCGATGCCGCGGCCGCGGCGGACATGCGCGAATCCGCGGGACCGGAATTACTCGTCTACGAGGAAGGTTTTGCCGGCGACGGCAAGCCGGTGGCCGGCGTGGTCGGCCGCTGGGCCGCTCCTTCCAGACGCGGCGCCGTCACTTGATCAGCAAGAGCTTCGAGGTTTGCTGCGTTTCGCCGTTGGTGATGCGCAGCAGATAGGTTCCCGTGGGTTGGACGCGGCCGGCGCTGTCGCGGCTGTCCCAACTCAGTGCGTGATGGCCCGCGGGCCGGTCCCCTTGTGCGAGCACCACGACCAGACGGCCGTTGATGTCATAGACGGCGGCGAACACGCGCGATGGCTTGCCGAGCTCGAACTGGATATTCACCTGCGGATTGAACGGATTGGGAAAGATGCGCCCCATTTGGAGCCCGGGCGCCCATTCGTCCGGAACCGCCTCGACCACGAGTTCGCCCAGCAGGAACCATTCGCCGCCGGCCGTGCGCGCGTCCAGGCGATAGTAGACCGCTTCGCCGCCGGTGTTCGGTTTGTCCTTGGCGAGGTAGCGACCGGGAATCGGCGAGGCCTCGTACGGAACGATCCAGGGTTCGGCGGCGGGATCGGCCTCGGGGCGTCCCTGGAGGTGGAACTCGTGCGGCGGTCCCGCGACGGTCCAGACCAGGTCGATTTCCTGGTGCTGTCGGGTGGCCGTAAAGCTCTGGAGGGTAATCGAGACGTCGGTGCACCCGACCGGCAACGCGCCGATCAAACCGTACGGGTTGTTGGCCGGCGCGCAGGGTGAATCGTCCTGCAGATGGTAGTCGGCGGCGTCGCAGTAGAGCGGGTCGACCTCCAGATTGCCGCCTTGATCGCGCAGCGGTCCGAGGTCGCCGATCCAGTCGCCGCCGAGATTGCCGTAGACCACGGTCGCACCGCAGTTGACGGCGGTGGTTTCACTGGCCAGGGCGGCGCCGACGTTGAAACTGACGATCGTGCGCAAAAGGTTGAGTTCGCTGTCCCGTGTCTGGAACGCGCCGCCCGATTCCGAGGCCGAGTTGGCGTTGACGGTGCAGTTGACGAAATTCGTCAGCACGCCGTTCAACCGGGCGGCGCCGCCCAGGCGGGCGGAGTTCTCGGCGAAAACGCAATCCGCGAACAACCCCGTCGCCGAGTAATCGGCGAACAGCGCGCCGCCGAGCTGCTGGGCTGAGGGCGTGAGGTTGCCGGTCAACGTGCAGGCGATCAGTTGGCAATTCGACGCCGTGCGCACCGATAGCGCGCCGCCCCAGGCGGCGGTGTTGGCGGCGAAGCTGGTGCGCTCGAATACGGCCTGCGATTCGTAGCCGATGGCGACGGCGCCACCGCCTTTGGCGGCGTGGTTGTCGGCGAAGACGCAGTCGCTGGCGATCAGTTCGCCATAGGTGACCTGCACGCCGCCGCCGCCGGACTGCGCCGTGTTGCCGAGGACATGGACCCGTTCCAGTCCAATGGTGGAATTGCTGACGAGCAGCGCGCCCCCGCTGGCATCGTAGACAGTGGCGCCCGTCGCGCCGCCGCCGGTCAAGGTGACGCCGGCGAAGTCGAAGCGTTCCAGCCCCTCGGCGCGGAACAACCGCTTGTGCCCCTCGCCGTAGATGACCACGCCCGACGGATCTTCGGCGGCGCCCACCACCGCGACGCGATCAGGCAGATCGATGTCGCTGGCGTAATACTGACCCGGTGCCAAGATTATTGTGTCTCCGCGCCCGGCCTGTTTCAACGCCATGCTCAGCGTCGCGAAGTCGCTTGGAACATGAATATCGCGGGTCAATCCGCTGCCGGTCAGGATGAGAAGCAATAGCGGGGCGAGGATGAACGACCTGGCCTGGATCATCGAGACCTCCTTGTCGGTCGCTACGCGAATCCTTTCGGGGGGAACCTAGCGCAACATGCAGATTCGGTGCCAGTCGGGTTTGCTCGCCGCTCGCCGGCGGTCGGCGGATCCGTTCCGCTCGTTCCGACCACAAATGTGGTGGCGCCGGCGTTTCGAATCTCGTAATAATAAGGAACGGATCGTCGCGCGGAAGAGGCGATTTTTCCTCCGGCCGTTGAGATAGGATAAACCCATGGGGCGGCTGATCGTAGCGTCGTCGATTTTTTTGCTGGCCTTACTGGCGGCGGAGACCGTCAGCGATCCCTTGCCGCCGCTGCGGGTCCGCTGCAACTGGTGGCCGCCGGCCACGGGCAGCCAACCGGTGAGGTATTTGCTGCACATCGCCGAATACGACGATCCCGAGGGCTTCGAGTCGATTTACGAGGTCCCGCACGTTGGCGAACCGGGCCAACGGGTCGAGCAGGAATTCATCTTCGTCGACGGAGTGTACGGCCGGCGGTACCATGCGCGCGTCGTCGCGTACGATGCGCAGGGGCGACACGGTCCCTGGTCGACTTGGAACCAGCCCGTTGATTTCCATGTCAGCGATCCCGAACCCTGACCGTTGGCGTCTTCCCCGGAGTGCAAGCCGTGCAGGTCGGGATCATCGGGCTGAAATTCACCGGTA
>JAQULN010000393.1 GCA_028718575.1 Candidatus Krumholzibacteriia bacterium
CACCGCAGCGGAGAGCCCGTTTCGCGGTGAGGCCGTCACCGTCGAGGACGAGATCCAACCGGGGCAGCAGCGCGAGATCATGGTCGCCCGTCGCAATCTGCGGTTGCTACTGGACAGCGAGAGCCGCGACGGTTTCTTGACCGTGCCGGTCGCGGCCATCGTGCGCGACGCGGACGGCCGTTTCACCCTGGCCGCCGAGTTCGCCCCGCCCAGTCTCACGGCCGGCGCGTGCGGGCCCCTGCCGGGCATCCTGCAGGGGCTCGTTGAGTTGCTTGCCGCCAAGAGCGCAGCCCTGACCGAGCAGACACGCCAACGCAGCGGCGGTGTGGTCGAGTTCGGCGCCAGCGACGCCGGCAATTTCTGGCTGCTCAACACCGTCAACACCTATTTGCCGATGGTTGCCCACCTGCAGCAGTGCCTGGACGAACACCCGGTGACCGCCTACCGCGTGCTCGTCATGTTGAACGGCGCGTTGACCACCTTCAGCACCGAACAACAAGCCCGCGATTTACCGGCTTACGATCATCTGGCGCCAGGCCCGATGTTCTGCGATCTGGAGCGGGGAATCCGACTGTTGCTCGAGACCGTGACCCCGACGCGTTACCGCACCGTCGTTCTGATACCCAAGAGCGAAACGCTGCTAGCCGCCGATTTGACCGATCCACGGTTGGTGGAAGGCCGGCCTCAGTTCTATCTCGCCGTCAGCGGCGATATTCCCGAGCACACCATCCGCGACGACGTGCCAGGTCAGGTGATCGTCGGCTCGCCGCACAACATCGATTTCCTCGTGCAGACCGCGACCCCGGGCGTGGCGTTGGTGCACGTGCCCATGCCGCCGCGCGATTTCCCGTTGAAAGCCGGCCGCACGTATTTCCGGTTGGAGACCAGCGGCGAGACCTGGCCAACGGTGCTCGAGGCCCGGGCCATCGCCGTCTACATCGGTGGCGCCCGATTGCGAACCTGCCGGTTCGAGCTGGTCGCCACTCAGGCTTGACGCGACGCTCCCGGGGCGTCCCCGAGCCAGCGGCTCGACGAGGCGTTCCCACGAGGTCCATGCGATGAAGACATCCGAAGCAACCGCCGGCGCGCGGCCGACCTTGCTGCAACTCACCAGCGGCCTCTTTTCGCTGGTGATGACGCTGCGCCAGACCGGACGCTACGGCCAAGAACCGGAATTGCGCGACCGGTTACGCCGTTACCTCGACGCCATGGATCAACACGGCCTGCGCTGCGGCTATCCTCAGGGCGATCTCACGGAGGCGAAGTTTCCGCTTGTCGCCTTCATCGACGAGGTCATCCTCGGCTCTGACTGGGAACACCGGGAGCGCTGGCGCGACCGGCCGTTGCAGCTCGATCTTTTCGGCGAGCGCACCGCCGGCCAGCGTTTCTTCACGCGCCTCGAGGAACTGCGCCGCGAGGGTTCCGCACGGCGCGAGGTCCTGGAGGTCTATCACCTCTGCTTGACCCTCGGTTTTGCCGGCAGCTACCGGATCACCGGGCTGCAGGCCCTGCCGCCGGTGATTGCGGCGTTGCGGCGGGACCTCGGCTACGAACCGCAGGATCAACGCGAGGTCCGCCTGGCGCCCAACGGATTGCCGCGCGGCGGCGGCCGCCTGGACGACACCATGGCCGAAAGCCGCTTCTGGCGGTTCTGTGGAATCGCCGCGGGAATCGCCGTGCTGTTGTATTTCGGCGGCTGGCTCTGGGTGAACGGCGCCACCGGCCGGGTCTTGTCCAAGATTGCCGCAGCCGGCTGAGCGAGGCCGCTGACGGCTGGTCAGGTTCATCCGGGTTGTGTCCGCCCGGTCATTGTCCGCAAGACGCGGATCCGAAGCAGGGGTGAGGCATGTCGTTTTTGTTGACCCTCGTCAAACTGCTGAAAAAACCGCGCGTGCTGGTGGTCACGCTGCTGGGGCTCTTGCTCCTGCTCCTGTTCGCCCTCGGCGCGAAACTGGGCATCAACGTCTTCTGGCGCCTGATCATCGGCGGCGCTCTGCTGGTGCTCGGACTCTTCTTCGCTTGGCTGGCCGGCCGCATCGAGCAACGCCGCCAGGCCGATCAGATCGAACAGTCGTTGGTGCTGGAAGCTTCCGGCGGCGGGGCTGACGACAAGACGCGCAGGCGCCTGGCGCGCGAGGAGATGGCCGCGGCCATCGCGCGGCTCAAGGCTTCGCGCCTGGCCGACGGCCGCAGCGGACGCGACGCCCTCTCGGTACTGCCCTGGTACCTCGTGCTCGGGGCGCCGGCCAGCGGCAAGAGCGCCATGATCGCCAACAGCGGTCTGCCATTCCCCACGGCGATGGGTAAGAACGGCTCGCTCAGCACCGAGGGCAGCAACTGCAACTGGTGGTTCAGCAACCAAGCGGTGCTACTCGAGGCGGACGGCCGCTTCGCCGTCGATCCCGGCCGCACCGCCGACGCGGATTGGGACCTGTTCCTGAGTCTGCTGCGCAAACAGCAGCGGGAACCCGCCGTCCACGGCGTGGTGGTTACCGTGTCGGCCGACGACCTGGTCACCCGTGACGAGGTCTGGCGGCGCGAGCGGGCGGAGTTGCTCAGGCGGCGGCTCGATCGCATCGCCGGCAGTCTGGATCTGCTTTGCCCGGTCTACCTGGTGGTGACGCGCTGCGATCTGGTCAACGGGTTCCAGGAGTTCTTCGGCGATCTGCACGGCTCGGCGCGAGACCAGGTCTGGGGCGCCACGTTCAGCGCCAATCTGATGACCGGCGCCGCTCCCGGCGAGCTGTTCCAGCAGGAGTTCGATCTCTTGACACGCGGCCTCGACCGCCGGCGACTCTTCCGGCTGGTGCGCACGGAGAACGAGCGCGCCACGCAGCAGCAGGCGTTCCTGTTCCCGCTGGAATTCTACAAGCTGCGCGACAAGTTGCGCGGGTTCAGCGAGGCGTTGTTCGCGCCCAGCAGCTATACGCACCAACCGCCATGGCGGGGCTTCTACTTCACCAGCGTCGGCGGCGGCACGGTCCGTCCCGCCGAAACCGTGCTGGCCGATGTCAGCCAGGTCATCGGCCTGCCGGGTTTCAGCGGTTATGCGCCGCCGCCCGTCGCGCAGGCGGCGCCGGAGCCGCGGTTCCTCAAGACCCTGTTCTTGAACGTGCTCGTTCCCGACCAGGGTCTGGCCAGGCTTACGGCGCAGGCGTTACGCCGCCGGCATTCGTGGCGCCTGGTCCTGCGCGGCCTGGCCGTGCTCATGCTGCCTTTGTTCTTGACGTGGACAGCGGTATCGCTGGTGCGCAACCTCCAACTCGGCC
>JAQULN010000394.1 GCA_028718575.1 Candidatus Krumholzibacteriia bacterium
GGCGGACTTCTCGGAGGGGACGATGATTAGAAGCACCACGCTTCGCACGACGCGGCGCACGGGACGCCGGAACGATTGCCTTGGCGGCGTTCTTGTGTTCACCGCGTTGCTGGCGGGGCTGCCCGCGGCGGACGCGGCGGCCGTCGATGCGCCCGCGCGTGGGAGACGCGGCATGGTCGTCTGCGCAGAGCCCGCGGCCGGCCACGCGGCCGTGGCGGTGTTGCGCGAGGGAGGCAGCGCCGCCGACGCGGCCATCACCGCGGCCTTCGTCCTGGCCGTGACCGAGCCCTATGCAAGCGGCCTCGGCGGGGGCGGCCTCATCGTCGGCTACGATCGGCACGAACGGCGCGCGTATGCTCTGGACGCCCGCGAGACCGCACCGGCAGCGGCGACTCCGCAAATGTTCCTCGGCGACGACGGTACGGTCGTGGCCGACCGCAGCCGCACCGGCGCGCTCAGTGTAGCGGTGCCGGGCCTGGTACGCGGATTGTGGCAGCTGCACCAGAGCTGTGGCCGCCTGCCATGGCCGCGGCTGCTGGCGCCGGCGGTTACGCTGGCCCGGGATGGATTCGCGATGCCCGAAATGCTGACCGCGCGATTGGCGGAGCAACACGCCTTGGGAAGGTTGGCTGCCGATTTTCAGGCGGTGTTCTTGCCGCAGGGGCGTCTGCCGGATCCTGGGGACCGTCTGGTGCAGGGCGACCTGGCCCGGACCTTGAGTCAGTTGGCCCAGGCTGGTCCCGCTGCGTTCTACACGGGAGAGATCGCGGCCGCGATGGTCGCCGCGGTGCAGGCGGCCGGTGGGTTGCTGACGACGGACGACCTGGCGGCCTACCGAGCGGTCTGGCGCGAGCCGATCCGTGGGCATTACCGAGGCCATACGGTGGTGAGTATGCCGCCGCCGAGCAGCGGGGGCGTTCATCTTGTGCAGATGCTCAATATCCTCGCGGATTTCGATCTGGCGGCCGCCGGCTACGGTTCGGCCGAGGCTTGGCATCCCATGCTCGAGGCCATGAAACTGGCGTACCGGGATCGCAGCTTGTATCTGGGCGATCCGGATTTCAGCACCGTCCCGGTTGACTGGCTGATCAGCCGCGCCCGCGCCGATAGTCTGCGCGCCGGTCTGCGACATGACCGCGTCGCGATGCCTGCCGAGGAGCCGGCCGGCGGCGTGCCCGCTGCGGTGGTATCGCCAGAGCCTGAGCACACAACGCACGTCTCCGTGGTCGACGCCGACGGGAACGCCGTTGCTGCAACTTTGACCATCAATCTGGTCTTCGGCTCGGGGATGCTCGCGGCCGGCACCGGTGTGATTCTCAACGACCAGATGGACGATTTCGCGGCGGCGGCGCACGCACCCAACGCGTTCGGTCTGATCCAGGGCGAGGCGAACGCGGTGGCGCCGGGCAAGCGACCGCTATCGAGCATGACGCCGACGCTGGTGCTCGATCGAGACGATGTCGTCCTGGTCGCCGGTTCGCCGGGCGGCTCGGTCATCATCACGGCGACCTTGCAAGCCATCATTCACGTGTTGGATTTCGGCATGGATGCGCGGCAAGCCGTCAGCGCCCCGCGCGTCCATCATCAGTGGTCGCCTGCCGACGCCTGGCACGAGTCGTTCGGGATGTCGCCGTCCACGCGCAGGGAACTAGAACGCCGCGGCCATACTTTCAGGACGCGGCCGCTCATGGGGAACGTGCAACTCATCGTCCGCGATCGTGCGGCCGGCATCTGGACCGGTGCGAGCGATCCCCGGGGCATGGGCCTGGCGATCGGCTACTGAGTTGAGTTCGAATGATTCATGGATGATTCGGGCTATCCGGGAGATGCGATGAATTGTTCGGTGCAGAATCCACGGCTCGGGTCGCCACTCTGGTTGGCGGCGTTGGGCGTGATCGTGATCGCGCAGCCGGCCCACGCGACGATGCCGGCCGACCCCGCGTTGATGGCCGCCGAGATCGCGGCCTTGACGGCGCCGCAACTGGCCGGCCGCGGCGCCGGCACCCAGGAAGAACGCGCAGCGGCCGAGCTGATCGCGCGCTGGTTCAGCGAAGCGGGGCTGCAACCAGCTTTCGCCGGTGACTGGCGCCAAGACGTACCGTTGCCGCCGGACCTGGGCGGTCGGTCGGTCAATGTCGCCGGCATTGCGCCGGGGCGCGGCGGGTTGCGCGATCGCTGGCTCGTGGTCGGCGCGCATCTGGATCACCTGGGTCGCGTCGATTCAGCCGCGACGGGCGAACCGGCGCACGGCGAGTACTACCCTGGCGCCGGTGACAACGCCGCGGGGATCGCGGCACTGCTGCACGTGGCGCGCCACGCAACAGCCAGCGCGACTCAGGGCGGTGAACGATGCGAAGAGCCATCACTGCCTGCGCGCCGATCGCTGCTGTTCTGCGCTTTCGGCGCTGAGGAGATCGGTCTACTCGGTTCGGCGCACTTCGCGGTCGAGCCGCCGGTGCCGCTCGCGCAAGTCGATGCGATGATCAACCTGGATGCCGTCGGCCGCCTCGGCGGTGGTCCGTTGCACGCGGCAGGTCTGGAATCATGCGTGGAATTCGCGGCCGCGGTTCATGCCGCGTCGGAGGGTCTTCCGTTGGCGGCGCCGGCTGGCGCCGCTTTTCAAAGCGACCACGTCAGCTTCCTGGCGCGCGGAATCCCTTCGCTGTTCTTGTTTACGAGCGCGTACCCGGAAATGAATTCCCCCGCCGACAGTCTTGCCGCGGTCGATCTGCCGGGACTGGCGCGAGTCGCGGGAGTGACGGCGCGCCTCGTCGAGGATCTCCGCGCACGCGTCGGGCCTTTCACCTTCCAGGCGCCGCCGCCGCTATCGCCCACGCCCGACGGCAATCGTCAAACCTGGTTCGGTTCGACGCCTGATTTCGCGGGTCGGGACGGTTACCGGATTGCGGCGTTGGCGGCTGACGGGCCGGCCGCCCAGGCCGGGCTGCAGGCGGGCGATGTCCTGGTGAGCCTGGGTGGAACGCCGGTCGCCGATCTTGCGGAGTTTACCGCGGCCCTGCGGCAGCACGCTCCCGGCGACGTCGTCGAAGTCGTCGTCGAGCGCGGCCGCAGACGGCTGTCCTTCCTGGTTACGCTCGGCGAACGATCCCAGCGTCTGCGTTGACCGCCGGCGCTGGCGGCGCCAGATGAGGCTCAACATGCACAATAACCCAGGAGAGTTCGCGAAACTCCGCGCGCATCGCCGCTTCGACCATGTGCGCCAGATCATGCGCCAGCGCCACGCTCAACTCCG
>JAQULN010000395.1 GCA_028718575.1 Candidatus Krumholzibacteriia bacterium
GGCCAGAAAGAGACGAATCGCTTCTTGGTCATCGAAATCAAAAGATGCGGCAGCATAATCCCGGACTTCCGAACCAGCCAGACAGCAAAGGAGCGGCCACCACGATTATGGCGGCCGCTTCGCGGGCAAGCAAGCTGCGAAAATGAAATGTCGAGCCGAAGTGCAGACCCGCAGCGATCCTCGCCGTCAGCGGGCGCCCTCCCCCTTGATCACGACGCGGACCGTTTCCAGGAGAATCCCCATCTCGGTCAAGGGGCCGCCGCGGCGTATGTACTGCCGGTCGAACTCGACTTTACGGCAGACGCTCTCCACGGAATCATCGTAACCGTTGCGGACCTGCGCCAAACCGGTCAAGCCGGGCTTGACCAGGAGCCGATCGTGATAGAACGGCACTTCTTTTTCGAGTTTGTGAATGAAGCACAGCCGCTCTGGGCGCGGACCGATGAGGCTCATATCGCCTTTGAGGATATTCCAGAGCTGCGGAAGCTCATCGAGGCGAGTCTTGCGGAGAAACCGCCCGACCCGCGTGATCCGCGCGTCACCTTGCCGCGCCCACTGCGGACCGCTCGCTTCGGCGTCGTTGCGCATCGTCCGCAGCTTGTAGATGCGGAACGGTCGCCCCGGCTGCAGAACCTTGCGGCGGTCCTGCTGGTCGGCGCGTACGCGCCGCCGACGGCGATTGATGCCGACGCGATCCTGGCTATAGAACACCGAGCCCGGACTGTCGAGCTTGATCGCGACAGCCAAGAACGGAAACAGCACGGCGAACGCGACTAGGCCCAGCAGGCTCGCCGCGATGTCGAAGACGCGTTTACTGATTACGAAGATCCGGTTCGGGGAGAAACTGAAGAGATCCGATACTGCGGGAACCTGCACCGCCGACTCGGCAGCAGCGGATTCCACGGAAGCCCTCAACGCGACGGACGCGCCATGCTCGCTCGGCGTGCCCGTCAGCACTCGACCTGCGATGTGATCTCGCTCCTTGCTCATCTCGAATCCTTTATCGGCCATTAGAAGCCATCCTGTACGATCGCAAGCGGTGAGAGCAATATTCACTCACCGTGATGTCTGGAACGAAAGTTCCCACTGTTAACCGCGTACTCGTTGAGTCGGCGGGTCGCTTTCCGGCCCGTTGAGATCCCCACGATGATAGCAGCAACGGGATGTCACGACAAGCATAATTATATTCCGAATACGCAAATGTAGTCCTTTTCGATGCTGCTTGCGGCATTATAATCGAACTCCGCCGGTAATACAATAGTTTTTTAGACGAATTTCATAGTCAATAGGAGCGAATTCGACAATCTCTATAAGCTATTGCCAGCCTCTAATTTGTCAGAGTATCGTAGGCCAGGAAAATTGTTGCAGCCGATGTTAATGTGGTCAGGAACAACGGCAGGTAGCGTATCAACCAGCCGTCCCGGTGCGTCGGCAGATAGATCACGTCGCCTGGATAGACCATCGGATTGCCGTTCGGTAGCCCCCTGCGCAGAAATTGTCGCATATCGACCTTCACGGCGATATCCGGTCCCTCGGCGCTAGCGCTGCGATGGACCCAGGCAATCTTGTGTAGCTCGGCGCTTTCCAGGGGCGCACCGGCCAGCATCAACACAGCGAGCAGCTCGGTCGGCTGTTCGATCGGCACGGTCGTGGGCGTCCGCACGCCGCCGAATACCTGCACGCCGCTGGTCGCCGGAACGCCGACCACGCCGTCGGCGATGGTCGGCACCACCAACGTATCGCCGCCCTGCAAAAGATCCTGCGGAAAACTCTCGCCGGTCAGATACCCGGAGAGGTTGACTGTCCGCGAAACCGGCCGGCCGTCATCCAGCGTGATGATACGGCAAGCAGCGAGGCTCGCATTCTCCGCGGGCCCGCCGGCAACGCGCAAGACCTCCCAGAGCGTCGGCGGATTCTCGAAGGAATAGCTCCCCGGCGAGCTCACGGCACCAAGCACGAAGACGCGCAACGCGCTGTATTCCATCACCGTCAAGATCACCTCGGTGATCGCGGGATTGTAGAGGCGCAAACGTTGGCGTAGCAAATCCCTTGCTTCTTGTAGCGTCAGCCCCGCGAGCGGAATCTCGCCGACCTGCGAGATGTAGACACTGCCGCCGGCACTGACGGTCAACTCGCGGTCGAGCGCCGACTGCTGCGGGACGTTGAGCCTCAGGACGTCACCCGCACTGACGCGGTACACGCCCGCCGTGCCGGCCGGTGTCTGCGCCTTGAGCGGCGGCACACACCATTGCTGGCCGATCGCGCACAATAAAACGCAGGCGATCAACCGCTGTCGAGTCGGGTGGATCATGCCGAGCCTCCCCTTTGTTGCGCCCGGTACCAGTCGACGGTGCGTTGCAAGCCTTCCGCAAGCGTCGTCGTCGGTTCGAACGCGAGCAGTTCGCGTGCGCGGCCGATATCGGCCAGCGAATGCCGGACGTCGCCGGCTCGCGGCGGGCCATAGACCGGTTCGATGGCGCTGCCGATCAGCTCGCGGATCTTTAGGCAGAGATCCTTGACGGTGATCGCCGCGCCGCAGGCGATATTGTAGATCTTCCCGTCGGCTCGCGAGTCGGCGGCCGCTGCGCTGAGATTCGCAGCCACCACATTGTCGATGTAGGTAAAATCGCGGGATTGCCCGCCGTCTCCGTGGATCGTCGGCGCCTCTTGCGCGAGGAACTTGGTGATGAACAACGGTACGACGGCTGCATACTGGCTCTTGGGGTCCTGCCGCGGTCCAAAGACGTTGAAATAGCGCAGCCCGATGGTCGGCAGCGCGAAGAGTTCGCTGAATACCGCACCATACAACTCGTTGACGTACTTCGTCACGGCGTACGGCGAGAGCGGTCTCGCCAGCATGTCCTCGTGTTTCGGTAAAACCTCGGAATCACCGTAGGCGGAACTGCTGGCAGCATAGACGACGCGACGTACGCCCGCGTCGCGCGCGGCCAGAAACACCTTCAACGTGCCGGTGACGTTGGCTTCGTTGCTGGCCAGCGGATCGGCGACCGAGCGTGGCACCGATGCCAGCGCGGCCTGGTGGAAGACGACGTCGACACCCTGGAACTCGGCACGCAGCAGCTCCAGATCCGTGATGCTGCCCCGGACGAACCGCAGGCGTTCGCGCCAATCGGTCAAGTTTGTTTCATGGCCGGTCGACAGATCGTCGATGACGGTTACGGCATGCCCCTGATCGACGAGCGATCCGGCAAGGTGGGATCCGATG
>JAQULN010000396.1 GCA_028718575.1 Candidatus Krumholzibacteriia bacterium
GTTCCTATATAGAGCAGCGCGAGTGCCAGCATCGGTCCTTGGTTGAGGACCGGCGCCGTCATGCCGACTTCGTTCGCGACGAGCTCGCGCCGTTTTAACCAGAATACCCCCCCCCCAACAATGCCCATGCCAAGATTACTGGAAAGCCGGGAATAAATCTGAGAACAGCGCTCTCCGCCTTCTCGACGGCCACCACTTTATTGTTTGATACCTCGGCTGGTCCCCAGAACAAAGCTGCCCGCCGAGCTGTCAACCGGAGAAAACGACCGGGTGCGCCAGTAATTTCTTGTAGGCCGCGCTTTAAAAAGTAGCGATCTACCTCCGAGTACTTTAGCGCACGACCTTCACGTTCACTGATGCCGCGGACAATCTGATCGAACGAGTAGCAGCTCCATCCCGATTGTCCGGTTACGTCCTGAAGGTCCGGGATCCTGGTCGTGATACCATCGGCATTCGAATTATTGCCGATATAGAGATTGATTGCGCCGTTAGCCGAGACGGCAACGAAATCGTTCGCGACAACGAGATTGCGTATCGTTGCGGGCAAGACTGCGGCTACTGCACTGGCGGCGAGAATAACAGCCGGTAGCAATTTACGCCGAGCGTGCCACCAGACCCACGCGATCGCCGCTGGCGCGAAAACCGCGACGTTGGGACGTACCAGGATCATCAGCCCCAGCAATACACCTCCCACTACCAGTGGCCAGGATGCTGGCTTGCGGAGCCAGTGGCACATCACCAGGAAGAACAACAACGATAATGTGATCAACAAGACTGGATCGTGTAACTCGACCTCGATGTATATCAGCGCCCAATAGACCGCCATAAAAGCGGCAAGGATGAGCCCGACGGACCGACCGAAGATTGCGCGCCCGAGAAGGTAGGCCAGCCAGCAGTTGATCAAGCCGAGCGCCATCTGCGCGATTCGCGCTCCAAGGTAGCTTTTACCTGTCAACCCATAGACGAAGGCCAGGAAGTACGGGTATCCCGGCGGCCTCACGAACGGCACGGAGTTGATGCGAGGATCCGGGTTGTCTGCCGGTGGATTCCAGTCTCCAGAGATAAGCGCGCGAGCCCAATAATCATGGAACCCGGCATCGGCTAAAGGATTCGCGAAATCAGGTTTGCTGACGGATTCGGCGAGATATAGGCCGCGCAGGACACCACCGATCAAAAGAATTGCCGCGAGTGCGATCCACTGGCGACGGTCTCCCAAATGCTCACGGCTCACGGTCTTACTCCAACGTCAGCGAGGTGGGCTGCCTTACGTATGTCGAATTCTACCATGAAGTTGACGGTTTTCAACGACGAGGTCTACTCCTCGACAGCTCCGAGTACCACCCCGCCAACTCCCGGGCCGCGAGCGCATGCCCGGCTGCGGTCCAATGTCCGTCGACGGGGTAGTAGAGTGAAGCACTGCCGCCGCCCGTTCCGCTGATTCCGCCGGCCGCCTCGTCCCCCGCGAACGCGGTGTGCAGGTCGAGGCTGGCGAAACCCTCGCGCCGCAGGAACGCCATCAACTCCTCCAGCCGCTGCTCCGGTTCGCCGCTGCCCGGTAGCGCCGGGATCGGCATGACCAGCAGGCCGGCACCGTCTTGCCGGCACGCCTCGCGCAGCCGGCGCAACAGCGCCTCGGTGAGTGCCCGCTCGTGACGCCAGATCTCGTCGGGTGTGCGCGTACCGGCGGCCGCGGCCGCCAGGCGGCCGTGGTGCACGACGGCGAACCACTCGCGGAAGCGATTGACGAAGTGTGAACGGGCGAACCAGTCGGCGTAGCCGGGTAGCCGGCGCAGTAGACGCAGCCGGCGCAGAGTGCCGTGCTCCACCGCAAGGTGCTGCACCAGCGTGCTGTCAGCCGCCAGGCTGAAGAGCCCGCTCTTGGTGTTGTCGGTCCAATCGTTCACGCAGAACGCCAGCACGACGAGGTCAGGCTGCCAGAGACGGCCGTTCGTCTCATACCAAGCGAGCTGCTCGGCGGTGCCGGTGCCGACGAGTCCGCTGTTGAGGACCTCGGTGCCGTCGGCGAGCAAATCCTCGAGCACCTTTGCGAACGTCTCGTGGACGTGAACGCCAAGTCCGAACGTGAACGAGTCGCCCAGGCAGAGCAGGCGCCGCCGTCCGGGGGGCCTCGCGTAGGGGTAATCGCGGTCGTCGCGCAGGCCGGCGCCGTTGATCGTGATCGTGATCTCGTATTCGGGGCACCGCACGAATCCGCGCCCGTGCGGCACCTGTCGCACGCCGGTCACGGGGTCGAATGTGTTTGGCAGAACTTCGAAGCGGTCGCTCGGCGACAACAGACGCGTGCCCAATTCCAGACCCGCCACGAAGATCAGGAGCGAGACGAGCAACTTCGCGCAGAAGGCGCCCAGACGCCGCCAACGAGGTCGAGCCATGGCTTGCCAATCCTGTTTGGACTGCAGATACTGGACGCTTGTGAGCATAGGACACGGCGGTCTTGAGAGCCTAGGTTTTCTTCTGCTGTTTTTTCTCCGCAACGAGCGCGACCATGAGCCAAGCGAGCCGGCAGATCTGGAATTGGCAGGCGAATACGTCGGCGGCCGTCGCCGAGCGCGCCGAGCGCGACGCGGCGCGGTGGCGCCGGCGCGGTCTCTGGCAGGGCCTGGCGATTGCGATCGCCGGGACGCTGGCCAACAAGCTGCTCGGGCACGAACTCGCCGGCCGCTTGCTCGTCGTGCTCGGCGCCGCGCAGGCTTTGGTAGCGCTCGCCAGACCCGGATTGCTGGCGGCGGCCTCGCGGCACCTGCGGCGTTTCGGCGAGGCGGTGGGCCGCGCGCTCGCGTGGATGTTGCTGGGGCCGTTGTGGCTGGCGGTCTTCGTGCCGGGCGGCCTGCTGCTGCGTTTGCAGCGCCGCGATCCGTTGCATCGCGCTCCGTTGGCGAGCGGGCTCACGGCCTGGATCCCGCGCCGCACCGCGGCATCTGTCGAGAGCTGCGCCCGCCAGTTCCTGATCGAGGATCGCCGGGCGCGTGCGTTCGCCCGGCCGATCGGCGCGTTGCCGGCGCCGGAGCTGTTGCGGGATCTCGCCGGCCCGGCCGACGGGGAGCGCGAAGGCGGTCGGGCGTGAACATCGTCGGCCTGAGCGCCTACTATCACGACAGCGCCGCCTGCCTCCTGCGCGACGGCCGGCTCGTAGCAGCCGCGCAAGAGGAGCGGTTCACGCGTCGCAAACACGACGCCGCTTTTCCCCGTCACGCCCTGCGCTA
>JAQULN010000397.1 GCA_028718575.1 Candidatus Krumholzibacteriia bacterium
GCCTACGTCGAGCCGGAGTTGCACCGGCCCGGTTCGCTCATGGCGCGCCCGGTCGACCGGGATCGTCCGCGCCGGCTCGCCACGGTCGACGACGAGGTGGCGGCGTTCGCGCTGCGACCGCCGCAACTGCTGCGGCTGCCCGGCAAAGACGGCGTGACCGTCGAGGGTTATCTCTTCCTGCCGCCCGGCGCGGGCGAGACCGACCGCTTGCCCGGTGTCATCGAGATGCACGGCGGCCCCTTTTCGCGTTACGGCAACGCCTGGACGACGCGCTACCCCTGGCAAGTGCTCAGCCAGCAGGGTTTCGCTGTGTTCATCGCCAATCCGCGCGGCGGCACGGCCTACGGCGAGGCGTTCTTGCGCGGGGTCTACCGCAACTTCGGCACCGACGACTACGACGATCTGATGGCCGCGGTCGACGCGCTGGTGGCGCGGGGCACTCTTGACCCGGACCGCCTCGGTTTCACCGGCTACAGCTACGGCGGCCTGATGACCAACTCCGTGATCAGCCGCACCGATCGGTTCAAGTGCGCCGTCTCGATCGCGGGGATCTTCAACTACACGTCGGCCATGGGACAGAACAATCCACAGCTCTTCATCGACAGCTACCGCCGACCCTGGGCGGACGATCTGCAGCGACTCTGGGAGCATAGCCCCGTCTCGCGCGCGGCGCAGATCACCACGCCGACCCTGGTGATGCACGGTCTGGACGACGAACCGGTGGACCCGCGCCAGTCGATCGAGCTGTTCAGCTACTTGCAGCTCGGCGGCGTGCCTAGCCGCCTCGTGCTGTATCCCGGCGAGGGCCACGGCATCAACAAGCCGAGTCACATGCTCGACTATCTGACCCGTGAGCTGGAGTGGTTCCGCTACTACCTGCTCGGCGACGAGACCGCGGCGGGCGCCGAACCGCCGCTGCCGGTCGAGCGCAACGGGCGCTGACGCGGCCTTCAATGCCTCGGCGCCGGACCGCGCGGTCCGGCGCCCGCGGCCGCCGCCGCCCCGCGTCACCCCTGCGGCAACAACCCCCGCAGCCGATCCTTGTGCACCAGGAAGGTCAGCATCTTGAGCCGGACGAAGTCGCCGTCCCACATGTAGTAGCCCTTGTAGCGACCGAGGCGTGACGACCGATTGCTGTCCTTGATCAGGAACCACTCGCGGCCCTTGTGTTGCTTGAACGCGACCGCATGCACGCCGTGGTCGTCGCCGGTCGTGCGGTTGTAGATCCGCAGCTCGCGCGCCGCCTGATTGATGAACTTCGACGGGATGTCCCACTCGGGGATCACGCCGGCGTCGTGCATCCCGTCCATGCCGGGCTCGGAGTTGTCGCCGCCGAGCACGACCGTCCAGCCCGCCTTGACGCTCTCGCGCAGGGCCTTGTACCAGGCGTCCAGCGGCAGGTTGAGGTAGTCGTCGCGCCGCCGCCAGTTGTCGCGGACGTCCAACAGCACATAGGCGCCGAACGGCTCGTCGAGGCGCGAGACGCAGCTCACGTAGTCATCCACGTCGAGCGCGCAGACCTCGTCGAAGAAGCGCCGCGGCGTGTACGAGCGGCCCTGCCAGGCGAACTCGACGGGCGGCGGACCCATGTGCTTGTCGAGGATCGCGCGCACAGCGGCGAGGTTGCGCTCCTCGTCCCAGCTCTTGCTCGACTTGACCCAGCCCAGGTAGCCCTTGAGTTCCTCCACCAGCGGCGCGTGATCGTGGCGGCCGTCGTCGCTGAGCACGCCCCGGTATGCGGATTGCGGCACCGCGCCGTACAGGCGGCACACCTCCAGCGTGCCGTGATCCTGGCTGCCCTCCTCGACAGCGCTGTGCCCGAACTCGCGGATATAGCGCCGCGCCTTCTCGACGTATTCCCAATAGACGATCCACATCTCCGCGAGTTTGACCTCGCGGTCGTGCAGGCGCTTGATCTCGGACTCGAGAAACGAGACGGAGCAGTATGCCCAGCAACTGCCCGTGTAGTACTGGGCGACCGGCGGCTGGTGCCAGGCGCTCTTGAAGGCGTCGGGACCGGCCGGGACCTGGATCTTCGACCAGTCGAGCCGCAGTTCGCGCGCCGTGTCGCGCTTGGTCTTGCGCTCGGCGGCAGCCCGCGCGTCGGCCTCGGCGATGAGCGAATCGCGCGCGGCTTCCTTCGCCTTGCGGGCGGCCTCGATCTCCTCGAGCACGGGGTACTTGGTTTTCTCACGATAGATGAGGTCCTGGGCGGTGGCGGCGCTCGGGGCCGCGAGCGGTAAAACGAGGGCGGCCAGCAGGCAGGCGGCGAGCGTGGCGATCAGGAGGCGCGGCACGGGTGTTCCTTTCGTCAGGGCGGTGCGGGCGACGGTTTCGTGGAAGGTAGCTTATGACCGGCGATCGGGGAACCGTGAACAGCGATGCTGTCAGCGGGTGATCGCCTGCTGCGATATGGAATGGCTGACTTTTTGTTTGAGCAACGGAAGTATCGCAGCCGGCTACGATTCGTACAGCATTGCTCATGGACGCGAATTCTATCGATCGGAGGCGTCACCGCCAGGGCCGGAAGCCCTCCCCGATCACCTGATTTGTGTCGAATACCATGCAGAAGGCGGCCGGATCGATGTCGCGGATGCGCTTCTGCAGGACCACCGATTCGCGGCGGCTGAGCGCCGTGAAGATCACCTTGCGCTCCTCTTGGTGCGCCCACAGCCCGTGGCCCGACAGCACCGTGCCGCCGCGGTCAAGGCCGCTGAGAATCTCATCGCCGATCTGCTGCCAGCGCTCGCTGATGATCATCAGCGCCTTGCTCGCCTCCAAACCGTTGAGGAACGCGTCGAGCGAGTGCGAGATCGCGAAGATGCCGATCACCGCGTACGGCGCCGCCTTCAGGTCGCGCAGGATGAGCATGCTCGCCACGACGATGCACCCGTCGATCCAGAGCATGCAGCGCCCGGTGGGCACCCGCGTGATGCGCGACAGCAGCTGGCCGAGCAGCGACGTGCCGCCGGCGTTGGCCTTGCCGCGGATGATCATCGCCACCCCGACGCCGATCACCACGCCGCCGAACACCGTGCTGACGAGGATGTCCTCGATCGCCGGCGCGTCGCCGCGCCAGGCGGCCAGGCCGTCGATCGCCAGACTGCTCGTGACCATCGACAGCACGGTCTTCGCGCCGTAGCCCGGCCCCATGATCCGCGAGGCGAGCGCGAGGATCGGCACGTTGATGGCCAGCGCGGTCAGCCCCACGGGCA
>JAQULN010000398.1 GCA_028718575.1 Candidatus Krumholzibacteriia bacterium
CGCGGCGACGGGCGCGTGGATTCGCCGCGCCCGCGGTGAACATCGGCCGCAGAGACCCGGATGATCGGCGATCGGCCCCGATCAGAACTCCCAGAAGCCGCCGACGCCGACGCTGTACTTGCGGTATCCGTCGCCCGGCTCACCGAGATCGAGGAAGCCGGCGCGCAGCTTGTAGCCCGCCCGCGCGGTGAGCCACTGTTGCCAGACAGCGCTCACTTCCCAGGCGTCGTGATCGACCACCTGCGAGGGATCGACCCATGTCGCCAGATACTTCTCGCCGCCCAGCGTGAAGTTCACAAAGAGCCAATAACGGCCCTCCGCGCCGTAGCCCAGGCTGGCCAGGTGCTGCCAACTAGTCAGGTTGCCCGGATCGCTCGCGTAGCGCGTGAGGCGATACTCGAGGATCAAAGGGCCGTGCCAGTAACGCGGCCCGGCCGCCAGGAACCAGTCCGTGTGGTCGCGGTGATCCTCGATGTAGCCGCCGCCAAACGACCACGTCAACCGGCGGATCTTGAGGTTGAAGAAATGATCGAGTCGGTAACGGCTCTGGTAATCCGACACGCCGCTGAAGCCCAGGGCGGTGTAGGTGTACAAGCTCGGCAGCCAGTCCACATACGCGCCCACGCCGCCGGCGCCGATCGCGTCTTCGCGCTCGTAGAGACCGGCCCAGGCGAACGGTGTGATCCGCGGCAGCGCCTTGACGTAGAAGGTGAGCCACAAGCTGTGCCAGTCGCCGTACTCCTGATTCGGCGTCAAGTGCTCGTAGAGCAGGTCGGCGTCCAACCGGTAGCGCAGCGTGGAGCGAATGCGAGCGCGCTCCTCCGGCGTATCGGCGGCGGCAGCCGTCTTGGCCGGGGGACCGAACCAGACGGCCCAGAGACTCATCAAGACGCAAACGGCGAGGCGGGTCGTTGTCTTCACGGCGTCATCTTCTCCCGAGTCAGCTCGATAAGCGTGCGTTGGACCGACGACAACGAGGCGTCTGTCCGCGGGTCGTGGTGCAGCCGGAACTGCTGCCAAAGCGAGGCCGCCAGATCGCTGTCCGGTTCGACCAGGCCAAAGAGGATCGGAAAGAGCTGGGCCAGCGCGTCCGGATAGAAGGTCTCCCAGTGAGCTGGCTGGGCGCCACCGCCCGCCTTCGCCCACGCGAAGAGGCCGCGCCGCGCGTCGAAGAGCTCGTCCAGCACGGCGCGCCGCACGTGCCCGGCGGCCTCGCGATAACGCCGCGGGTCGCTCCAACCGAGCCGGCCGGCGAGATCGCTGTATGCGAGAAGGCCGGCATAGACTTCGCAGTTGTCCATCAGGTATTTCGCGTCGCTGTTGGGCACCGCCCGCACGAGTCCGTCGCGATCCTGCAGGTAGACGAGCAGGTACACGATATCGGCGATGCGTCCGCGGTGGCGCTCGAGGCGGTCGCGATCGGCGGTGCGCACGTAGTAGTCGCGCAAGAGGACCAGGAACGTCGCGGCGTAGCTGTCGACCGAATCGTAGGTGTCGCGGAAGGTTTGCCGGCGGCCAGATAAGACGTCCACGTCGTAGATGCTGCCGGTCAGACCGTGGCGGTCCGGGTAGTTGAGATGGGCGAAGTACCACTCGAGGTAGTCGACCACGAGCTGCGGGTTGAAGCCGTGGCGCAGCAGGGAGATGCCGTAGAGGTTCAGGAAGTACGGCTTCGCGTGATAGGACGACTCGGGGACCGTCTCGAACAGACGCGCCAACTCGACCGCCGGGTGCGGCGGCCGCGCGCAGCCGGCCGTTAAGCCGAGGCCGGCCAGACTGCTAATGAGCAGGCAGCAACAGATCCAGCGCATGACCCGCGTCCTCGATGGTCAGGTAGTAACAGTCGGCGTCCTCGGCGACGGTGACCCGGTCGTCGCGCGGCGGCAGCAGTCCTGGCCGGGGCACCGCGACCGTGATGTCGCGCAGGCCCTCCGGGTTGCGCAGCGCCAGACTAAGGCCGTCGCTGCCGCGGCGGTAGACGGCCTCGGTCCGCCAACAGCGCGCCAAGAATTCGGCGAACCGGCCCATGGTGTCCACCTGCAGGTCGGCGCGCGTTTGGCGCTCGCGCAGGCGGCGCTGCCAGGCGAGCCAGACCTCACGGTACTCCGCCTCGCCAGGCCCGGTAAAGAGGTCGTAGGGGTGCGCGTATAGCAGGCGAACCGTGCGCTGGGCGGCACAGTAATCGGTCGCCGCATCCAACCAGCCGGCGAGGTCGGCCGGCGCAAGGCGCGGGTCGCGGACGATCTCGCCGAGCGAGGCGCTGCCCCCCAGAGGCAGCACCGGAAACGCGATCAAGCCGCCGGGGACGGGCTGCCCGCGATAAAACGTACGGTTCGGCGCGCTGCCGCCGTCGCCCGTGTAGTAATAGCAGGTGAAGCCCAGCTCGGCGATGATCTCGGTCAACAGCGGCTGCGGATGCACGCCTGCCGGCGAGGAGTATTCGCGCAGCGAGCGGCCTGCGACCTCGGCCAGGCAGTCGCGGTTCTTGACGATCAGCGATCGCAGTTCAGCGGGCGGCAGATCGTCCGCGGCAAGCCGGCGCGCGAAGTGGTTATGGGCCCAACCGCCGTGGCTGCCCAGTTCGCTGCCGGCCGGCAGCAGGTCGAGCAACGAGCGGCCGCGGCCGCAGGCGTCGAACCCGCCGCCGTCGCCGGGGTCGTCATTGTCCGGACCGGCGCAGATATGCCAGGACGCGGGCAACGCGGGGTCCAGGAATCCGGCCGCCGCCATGGCCGGTAACGCCGCAAGGTCTGCTGCGGCGTCGATGTGCCAACTCAGCACGAGGCCGCCGATGCCGCGCGGCGCGGGCACGATCCGCGGCAGCCGGGCGCGCTCGCCCGCAAAATACCGCAAGACGATCCGCAGCGGCAAATCATCGCCCTGGCCCTTGAGATAGCCCAGCGGCAGGCCGACGAAGAGCAGTCCGCCCGGCGCGAACGACCGCGACACGATCACCGGCCCGCCGGATCCCTCGGCATTCTCGCCCCAGGCCCAGACAGCGATGTCCGCGGCGTCGGTCTGCGGCCGGACGAGCGCCAGCGGGTAGGCGAGCGCGCCGAACCCATAGCCGCAGAGTTGCCGGTCGTCGTTGAGCTTGCCCGGCGGCACGCCCAACCCGGCGGCGGCCTCGCGCGTCACGAACCGCACCGGCCCGCGCCCGAAGCGGTGGCAGATCGGAAG
>JAQULN010000399.1 GCA_028718575.1 Candidatus Krumholzibacteriia bacterium
AAGGAGAACGGCGGCCTGACGCGCGAAAACGGCGACCGCCTGCGCGAGCACGTGCTGTCGCGCGGCGACAGCGCCGAGGCGATGGAACTGTACCGGCGGTTTACCGGCCGTGAGCCGTCGTTGGAACCGCTGCTCTTGCGGCGCGGGCTGGTCGACAACCCTCTGGGCCAGCGCTAGGATTCTCCAGCTGGGAGGTGCCGCGATGTTCCCGCGAGAGCAAGGAAGTCGCGGCCGCGGCCGCCGCGCGGCGGCCGGCGGTCGAACGGTTCGCCGCGCGGCGCTGGCGCTCGTTCTTGCCTGGGGAGGTCTTGCCGTGTTCGCCGCCGCCGCCGACCGCATCACCGGCGCGCCGTTCGCGACGCGCTCGGAGGTGATCGCTCCGAGTGCCATGGCCGCGACCAGCCAGCCGCTGGCTACCCAGATCGCCCTGGAGATCCTGCGCGCCGGCGGCAACGCGATCGACGCCGCGATCGCGGCCAATGCGGCCCTGGCGTTGATGGAGCCCACCGGTTGCGGACTGGGCGGCGATCTCTTCGCGATTGTGCGCGTGGGCGCGACCGGCGAACTGGTGGGCCTGGACGCCAGCGGCCGCTCGCCGCAGGGTCTTACCCGCGAACGCCTGCGCGACGAAGTCGCGCGCCTCGGCCGCGAGCGCATCCCGCCGCGCGGCGCCCTGCCGATCAGCGTGCCCGGCTGCGTGGACGGCTGGTTCATGTTGCACGACCGCTTCGGCAGGCTGCCCATGGCGCAGGTGCTCGCTCCGGCCATCCGCTACGCCCGTGAGGGCTTCCCCGTGAGCGAGCTCATCGCCCATTACTGGCAGCGTTCGGTGCCGATCCTGCGCGATCAGCCGGGGTTTCTGGCCACGTTCACTCAGGATGGCCGCGCGCCGCTAAAGGGCGAACGGTGGCGCAACGAGGCGCTGGCGCGCACGCTCGCGGTCCTTGGCCGCGACGGCTGCGACGCGTTCTACCGCGGCGAACTGGCGACGGTGATCGTCCGCGCCGTGCAGGATGCCGGCGGATTCCTGACCGTGCACGATCTCGCGGCGCACACCGGCAACTGGGTGGCGCCGGTGTCGGCGGTCTACCGCGGCTGGCAGGTGTTCGAGTTGCCGCCGGCTGGCCAGGGTATCGCGGCGCTGCAGATCCTGAACCTTCTGGAGGGCTTCGATCTGCGCGAGGCCGGGTTCGCGAGCGCCGACCACGTGCACTGGTTCGTCGAGGCGAAGAAGCTCGCCTTTGCCGACCGCGCCCGCTTCTACGCCGATCCAGCGTTTGTAACCGTGCCGGTTGCGGAGCTGATCAGCAAGGACTACGCGGCCAAGCGGCGGGAGCTGATCGACCCGCGGCGCGCGGCACGCGTCGTCGAGCCGGGCGATCCCGCTCTGTGGCAAGGCGACACGATCTACCTGACCGTGGCTGACGCCGAGCGCAACCTGGTTTCGTTGATCCAGAGCAACTACCGCGGTTTCGGCAGCGGCGTCTGTCCGCCCGGCCTGGGGTTTGGCCTGCAGAACCGCGGCGAGCTCTTCGACCTCGCCGAGGGCCGCGCCAACACCTACGCCCCCGGGAAGCGGCCGTTCCATACGATCATCCCCGCGTTCGCGATCGCGCCCGACGGCCGGCTCCTGAGCTTCGGCGTGATGGGCGGCGCGACGCAGCCGCAAGCGCACGCGCAGATCATCGTCAATCTGGCGGACTTCGCGATGAATCTGCAGGAAGCGGGGGATGCGCCGCGCATCTTGCACGAGGGCTCGAACGAGCCGACGGGCGAGATCATGACCGACGGCGGCACGGTCTATCTGGAAACTGGCTTCAGCCATGCGGTGCAGCGGGAGTTGGCCGAGCGCGGGCACCGTATCGCGCTCGACATCGGGTCGTTTGGGGGTTACCAGGCCATCATGTACGATCCAGCGCAGGACGTGTATTACGGCGCCAGCGAGTCCCGCAAGGACGGACAGGCGGCCGGGTTCTAGCATGAAGCGGCGGCCGAGCGAGACACAACCGCTGCCTGCGACCGCACCGCCGGCCAGTTCCGCGGCCCCGGTGCTGCAGCCGTCGCTCGCCGCCGACCGCGCGACCGCGACGTGGCTTGCACTGGCCGTGGCCGCGGCGGCCGTGCTCATGCGCTTGCCGCATTTGGGCTGGGGGCTGCCGGGCATCGAAGAGGAAGCACTGCCGCTGAAGAAGGCCTTCGAGATGTGGGGCTGGGACGCGGGGCGCCTGCAACTCGACCCGCAGACCGCCGGCTGGCCTTCGCTCTCATTCTACGTGCATCTACTGCTTCAGCCTGCGATCTACTGGGTGGGCCGTCTCAGCGCCGACTTCGCCGACCGCTACGATTTTTATCTCTTGTTCAAGGACCCGTCGCGGCTGGTGGTGATCGCGCGGGGATTGTCCGTGGCCGCGGCGGGCGGGGTCGTGTTCGTCGCGGCGCGCCTGGGCATGCGGCTGGCGGCCGGCGCTCTCGGTGTCTCCGCAAGCCGCGGCGCGGTCGCCGGCGCCGGCTTGCTTGCCGGCGGCATGCTGGCGGTCAGTCCGTTGCTGTATACGCAGTCGCGGATGATCACCCCGGACATCCTGCTCACGCTCTGCGCGGCGCTGGCCGTCTGGCGCATCGTCGACATCTACGAACGGGGACGCGTGCGCGACTACGTTTGGGCCGCGGTATGGATCGGTCTGGGCGCGTCCGCCAAGTATTCGCCGATCTTGCTGGTGCCGGCGCTCTATGCAGCGCACCTGTTGCGGTTGCGCGTCGAGGCGCCCGCGGGCGGACGGCGGTCGCTGGGTCTTGACGACCGCCGTCTGTGGCTCGCTGCGGCTGCCTGCGCGGCGGCGTTCGCGCTGACCAGTCCGTTCCTGTTGCTCGATGTGGCCGTCCTGCGGCGCGATGTCGGCGCGCAGGTCGTCCATTTGGGCGAGGGCCATCTCGGCCACGAAGAGCGGGGCGGCACCTCGCTCTATTACTTGCGGGAGGTGCTGGCGCCGGCGCTCGGCGGGCCGGGATTGCTGCTGGCCGTGGCGGGACTGGGCTGGGCGGCGTGGCGGCGGCGCGGTCCGTGGCTCGCGGTGGCGCTCTGCCCCCTCTGCCTGTACCTCGGCCTGGGCTTTTTGAGCACGCAGTTCGACCGCTACATGCTGCCGTTGCTCCTACCGCTGGCGCTCGGTCTGA
>JAQULN010000400.1 GCA_028718575.1 Candidatus Krumholzibacteriia bacterium
GATCCCCCTGGTCGCCTGCTTGTCCCTGCGTTGACAGATACGCGACCGCTCGTTGCAGTTTGTCGCGGGCGGCCTGAAGCTGGTTGATCCGCTCTCGGTGCTGCTGCACGCGGTCTTCGAGTTCCCAGTCGAAGCCCGGGATCAAGAGCGTGCCGGTTGCGCCGACCGCGCCGGCGACCGCGACGCGGATGCCCAGGTAGGCCTTGATCGTGCTGCCGGCAATCCGTCCCTTGACGACCAGGACCGCGCCGCGGCTGGCGACCTGGGAGTGGTCGATCTGGCTGGTGACCGTGACATCGCCGCCGCAGCGCAGGTTGACGTCGTTCAGGTAGCGGGCCTGCACCGCGCCCCGGATCTGCAACTCGTGTTCTTGATCGCCCACGATGCCGCCGCCCACGGTCAAACTGCCGCCACAGACGATGTTCGCCGGTTCGACCAGACCTTTGATCAGGATGTCGCCGTCGCACTTGATGCGCGCGTTCTCCTTGACGTCGCCCTGCACGATCAACGTGCCGGTATGTTCGATATTGCCCGTTTCCAGACACACGTCGCCGCGAATCAGATAGACCTCATCGACGCTGACCGTGCCGTCTTTCAGTTGCAGGCGTCCGGCTACGGCGGTGTGATACAGCACGCGATCGCCTTGCTCCTCGGACCGTACACCCTTGCCGGCGCGCAAGCGCACCGACTTCGGCTTGGGCACCGGGATCTCATGTCCCTGCAGCGTCCGCCCGGGCGTTCCTTCGACCGGCAGCAAGAGGACGGCGATCAACTGGTCCTTTTCCACCGCCCGTTTCTCCGCGCGCTCCCAGTAGTCGATCCGGTCGGATTCCTCGTCGATGGAAAAGCCCTCGGCGAAGTACTCGTCCTGCCACTGGATCTCGCCGTCGCGCGGGGCGACCGGCGGTTCGCCGGTCAACAACGGGTAGTCCACGAGATGTTCGCCCGGTTGGCAGGCCTCGGCCAGCAGTCCGGCGATCACCTCCGCCTCGACTTCGACGGCGAGTTCGAGGGCGATCAGGTCGCGGGCGATCCGGGACGCCGTGCCGGCGAGGTCGGCGTGGGGATCCTGGGCGGTGACGTAGAGCAGGAGTCGGTCGCTGCTGAGGCGCACGTCGACCGTGGGCGGAGCCGCAGCTTGTGTTGAGGCCTGGGATGTGGACATGCCTTATTCTCCGGCGGTTGGGTCGGCGCGGTCCATTTCCGGCTTTCCCCGGTCGTTCTCCCTCTTTATCGTACCGGCCGCGGGATTGCTTGAGGCTTTCTTGGCGGTGGCGGCCGCGAGGGCCGGGAAGGGGCGAGGTTGGCACTACTGGAACTGCGCGCAATACGCCTGGCGTACGGCGGGCCGGAATTGCTGGCCGGGGTCGATCTGAGGCTGGAACCGGGTGAACGCGTCTGCCTCTGCGGCCGCAACGGGTCGGGCAAGACCAGCCTGCTGAGCGTGGCGGCGGGCCTGCAGTCGCCCGATGCCGGCGAGCGCCTGCTCGCGCGCGGCGTTCGGATCGGCTTGCTGCCGCAGGATGTCCCCGCCGGCTTGACCGGTCCGGTGCGCGAGGTCGTGGCGGGCGGCGACGCGCCGGCGGACTGGCAAACGGAACTGGACGTCGACCGCTTGCTGGCCGTGCTGCAACTGGACGGCCGCGCCGATGCGTCCGCCCTGTCGGCCGGTCAGTTGCGCCGCGTGCTGCTCGCGCGGGCGCTGCTGGGCCGCCCCGAACTGCTGTTGCTGGACGAGCCCACCAATCACCTGGACCTGCCCAGTATCACCTGGCTGGAGGATTTACTGGAGCGCTGGTCCGGCGCCATGCTGTTCGTGACGCACGACCGCGCTTTTCTGCGCCGATTCGCGCGGCGCATCGTCGAACTGGACCGCGGCCGCCTGATCGACTGGACCTGCGACTACGATACTTGGCTGCGCCGCAAGGAGGCGCTCCAGAGCGCTGAGACAGCCCGCCGGCGGGAGTTCGACAAGCGACTGGCGGCTGAGGAAAGCTGGTTGCGGCAAGGGATCAAAGCCCGCCGCACCCGCAACGAGGGCCGCGTGCGCCAGTTGGCCGAGATGCGCCGCCAGCGAGCCGCCCGGCGCAACCCCGAGGGCGAGGTCCGTCTGCAGGTCCAGGCCGCCGAGCGTTCCGGTAAACTGGTGGCTGCGGTGCGCGGACTGAGGCTCGAGCGCGGCGGGCGCGAGTTGGTGCGCGACCTCGATCTGACCGTGCTGCGCGGCGATCGCCTGGGCATCGTCGGACCGAACGGCGCCGGCAAGACGTCGCTGCTGGACGTCTTGATGGGGCGGTTGACCCCGACTGCCGGCACGGTCGCCCTGGGCACGAACCTGCAAGCGGCCTACTTCGATCAACCGCGGACGACGTTGCACGCCGACCGTTCCGTCCGCTGGAACGTGGCGGAGGGCCTGGAGACACTCACGCTCGCTGGCCGTCCCCGGCATGTCATCAGCTATCTCGGCGATTTCCTGTTCACGCCCGAACGCGCCGAACAGCCGGTCCGTTCGCTCTCCGGCGGCGAACGCAACCGCCTGCTGCTGGCGCGGCTGTTTGTCCGGCCCGCCAACGTATTTGTGCTGGACGAGCCCACGAACGATCTGGACCTGGAAACGCTCGAACTGCTGGAGAATCTGCTGGTCGAGCTACCGAGCACGGTGCTCGTCGTCAGCCATGACCGCCAGTTCCTGGACAATGTCGTCACCAGCTTGCTCGTCCTGGACGGCCGCGGCCAGGCGCGCGAATCGGTGGGCGGGTATCTCGAATGGGAGCGGCAGGGGGCCGGCTGGCGCGAACAACAGCCGCCGCGGCAGCCGCCGCCGGCGCCGCGGACGCGGCGCGACGTGTCAGCCCCGCAGCCGCCGGCGCGCCGCTTGCGCTGGCAGGAAGCGCGGGAACTCGAAGCGCTGCCGGTGCGCATCGAAGCGCTCGAACGCGAACAAGCCGCGTTGCACGGCCAACTGGCCGATCCCGCGTTGTATCGGGGCGGCAAGGATCAGGTGACCGCTTTGAGCGCGCGCTTGACCGCGGTCGCGGCGGAACTGGCGTCCGCATACGCGCGCTGGGAGGAGTTGGAGGGGCTGGCCGGCTCGTCTTGAGGCTGCGCCCGAGTCACGGTCGCCGTTGCCGTCGCCTCCGGCGGTGCCGCCAACTCGGCCGGCGCCGCC
>JAQULN010000401.1 GCA_028718575.1 Candidatus Krumholzibacteriia bacterium
CGGTCGCCGGAGACGACCCCTCCGGTTTCCGTCGCGCGGAGATCGCTCGTCTCGGTCGCGATCTGGCGTTCATCCACACGGCGGCCGGCTCGTTGCGCCGAGCGACGGCGCCACCGCTGGCGAACTGGCTCTGGTGGACGGTTCTGTTGCTGCCGTGGATCTTGCTCGGTCTGTACCGCTGGCGGCTGAACCGGTTGATCGCCGCCGAACGGGATCCGGTCGGCCAGCGCCGGCGATTGGCGTGGCCGCGCGCCCGGCGCGTGTTGCAGCGCCTCGAACGCGGTGGCGGCGATGTCGGCGAACTGGTTCAGACGGTGCAACGTTTCATCGCCGATCGCAGCGGGCGCGCGGCGGCGGGGCTGACCGCCGCCGATGTTCGGGCGTGGTGCGCGGAGCAAGGTCGCGCGCCGACCGGCGAGCGGCTGGCCGCGATCATGTCCGCGTGTGATGAAGTGCGTTTCGGCGGTGGCGGCGCCGTCGATCTTCCCGCCCGCGCAGCGGAAGTCAAGGCATTGCTGGCCGCCTGGCCGCATCGCAAAACCGGCGAATCCGCGCGTCGCGGCGGCCCGCAGCTGTCACTGCTTGCGGGCCTGGCGCTGATCGGTCTTGTGGCGGCGGATCCCGCCGCGGCGATCGGGCCTTCGCCGGTCGCCGCGCCGGCGCCGGGCGGCGACCCGAGCCGTCTGCTCGCCGAAGCCAACCAGGCCTATGTCGACGGCGATCTGGATCTCGCGCAGCAGCGCTATGAGGAACTCTTGCGGCGGGGTAACGACGCGGCGGTCGTGCACTACAATCTGGGCAATACCCTGGCCCGGCGCGGTGAACTCGGGCGAGCCATCGCCAGCTATCTGCGGGCCCAGCGTCTAGCGCCGCGGGATCAGGATATCCGCGCCAATCTAGCCTGGGTCCGCTCCCACACGCGCGACCTGGAACTCGCGGGGCAGGGCCTGCCGCCGGTGGTCGCCCAGCTCGACGCCATGGCCCATCGGCTGGCGCTGGACGAGTGGGCCTGGCTGTTGGTCGCTTTGTCGGGGTTGACCGTTGTCGCGGTGGCCTGGACATGGCGCCAGGGATGGCTTTCGCCGGCTTGGCGCCGTTGCCGGTTGTTGCTGGCGGCCCTGACGCTGTTAGCAGCCGCCGTTACCGCGACCCGTTGGTTCGAGGAAGATCGACGAGACATCGCCGTGGTCGTCAGCGACGAAGTGACGGTTCGCAGCGGGCCGGCGTCCAGCTTCCCCGAGGTATTCCGCATCCACGACGGCCTCACGCTGGACATCCGCGGCGAACGCGACGGTTGGGCGCGGATCGGGCTAGGCGGCGACTGGGTCGGCTGGGTTCCCACCGACGTGCTCGAACGTGTGCGCTGATCCGGATTAGGGCCGGTAGACCGCCGTGCTCGTCGGGCTCTCGCAGACCGTGACGTCCGTGAGCAAAGGTAAAACCGGTTTCAGCTCGCGGTGGATATACGCCGCGAGCAACTCCGCGGTCGGATTCTCCAGCCCCGGCAGGTCGTTCAGGCGCGCATGATCGAAACGCTCGAGCAAGGGTCGAAAAGCGGCGGTGATATCGCCGTAATCCTGGACCCAGCCCAGCGCCGGATCGAGCGGCCCTTCCAAGCCGAGAACCACTCGATAGCCATGGCCGTGCAAGCGGCCGCACTTGTGCTCCGGTGGAACGTTGGGCAAATAGTGAGCGGCGTCGAAGGCGAACGCCTTGGTGATGCGAACAGTCATGCTGCCTCCGGCAGGTTGTCGCCGCTGCGATCGGCCCGCCGATCGCCTTGTGCGGGCGAAAGTTAAGTGACACGCGAAAAATATGTCAAATCAGGCTGTCTTCGTGCCGATCCAATTCCGGAAACCATGGGTCTAGCACCCAGCAACTTTCGAGGACTCGCGTGACTGGCCAGAGCAGCGACTCGGACCAGATACTCAAGACGCTGGGCCGGCTCAAGCAGAGGGTCCGCGAGCTGGACGCAACCGAGGCGATGAGCAAACAAACCGACCAGATTGCGGGACCGGTTCCGGCGGGCAGGGATGTCCTGGTCATGCTACGCGCGGGCCTGGCGGAACTGGACGGTTTGACCAAGCCGGCCGAGTTTCCGGCTTACTTCGTGCGTCTGGCCGCCCGGACCGGATTGCGTATGCTGCTGCTCAAGCGGTGGCATTCCGGATTGCAGGTTTGCGCCGAACGCAATCTCAATATGCCCGCCGAAGCCAAGACCCGCCGGCCGGACGGCCGGGCGCCGATCCCGGCCGAACCGGACGACCTCTTCGCGGCGGTGGCGCGCGAACGCCAGGTCTACGCCGGACCGGTGCCCATCAAGACTTTTCCGATGGATCTGACGCTTCTGCTCGGTCGCGGCACGCAGGAGCGCCGGATCATCGTGTTGCCTCTGCCGGCGCGGGATCACTGGAGTACGTTCGTATATCTGGACGGTGAGCCGGGCCAGGAGAGCGCGCTGACCGTGGCCGAATTCCTCGCCCGCCACGCGGTCGACCGCTTGCGTCTGCTGCAGAACGGCGAGCTGTTGCCTGAAGGCGAAGTCGCCGCGATGCTCAAGCAGGAGATGTACCGGCGGCGCAACCGTCTCCAGCTGCAGACCGAAGTGCAGGCGACCGATCTCGAGGTCGGCGATCCGGGAGTGCCGCCGCCGGCCACAACCGCGGTTGCACCCGCCGCTGGCGACGCTCCGGCGGCGCCGGCGGGTGACGACTGGGAATGGGTGCACCGGCAGGCACGGCCTGCGGACGCGCCGGCCCCAGCTTCGGCCGAGACCGCCGGCGATCGCGCGGAACCGCCGCGCGACAGCGCCGTGCCCGCATCGTCGCTGCCGGCCAGTGCGCTACGGATCACGCAGGCGCAAGCCGAGGCCGACGCCATCGTCCAGGCCTGGGAAGAAGCCGTACTCGGCGGGCCCGTCCAGGCGTCGTTGTTGCCGCCGTCACCGCCGTCGGCGCCGATGGCGCCCGAGGCGATCCTGCGCCAGAGCGGCGACCTGCCGGCCATGCCCAAGGCGGCGCTGCATATCCTGGCGGTGATCGAAGACCCGCATACGACTGCCACGCGGCTCGAGCGGGCGGTTGCCATGGACCAGGCGTTGACGGTCAAGATCTTGCGGATCGCCAATAGCCCCTTTTACGGCGCGGTGCGCGAAATCAAGACGGT
>JAQULN010000402.1 GCA_028718575.1 Candidatus Krumholzibacteriia bacterium
CGACGTGCTTGTCGTCGGTCACGAACATGAACCGCGTCACCGTCTCCGGCGTGACCAGCGGCAGCAGCTCGTCGAGGTCGCGGGCCGCGGTGCCCTCGCGGATCATCACGTTCATGCCGAGCCGGAGCTTCTCCTGCGCCTCGTCGTAGGTGGTCGACTCGTGGTCGGTCCGGATCCCCGCGCAAATATACGCGCAGAGATCGCGTCCGCTCAGGCCCGGGCAGTGACCGTCCAGGATGCTCTTGTGGCCGACGACGCGGATCTTGTCGAGCACCTCGGGGTCGCCGTTGATCACGCCGTGGTAATTCATCATCTCGCCCAGCCCCAGCACCCATTTCTCGCTCAGAAACGGCAGCAGATCGACCGCGGAGAGCTCCGCGCCGGACGATTCCAGACTGGAAGCCGGGACGCAGCTCGAGAGCATGACGTAGATGTGGATCGGGCAGTACTTGCTGCTGCGGAGGATGAAGCGAATCCCTTCGATGCCCATGACGTTGGCGATCTCGTGGGGGTCGGCGATCACGGACGTCGTGCCGCAGGCGACGACCGTCCGCGCAAATTCCTGGACCGAGAGCATGGACGATTCGATATGGACGTGCGCGTCGATGAAGCCGGGACAGACAACCTGGCCCCGGAGATCGACCGTCCGCTTGCCGTCGTAGGCGCCGATGCCGGCGATGCGGTGATCGGCGACGGCGATGTCCCCTTCGTCGATCGTGTTGGTGAAGACGTTGACGTGGTAGCCGTTCTTGAACACGAGGTCCGCAGGGACGCGCCCCATCGCCACGTCGATTCGGTGCTCCAGGCTCATGGGTTCCTCCCGCAAACGAATGCAGATCGTCGGGCCGCCGCGCGCTAGCGTAGTGCCCTGCAAGCGCCGCGACAACGGTAATCGACGCGACTGCCCCTTGCACCAACCGCGCGAAGCGGAAGCGACCCGGGAAGATGGCTCCCCGGGTCGCTTGTCGATCGCAGCTAAGACACCCGCCCTAGTCGACCTTTGTAAACTGGACCCGCCGGTTCTTGGCGCGACCGTCGCTGGTCCCGTTGTCGGCGATCGGGCGATCCGGGCCGTAGCCGATAGCGGAAAGCCGCGACGACGCGATGCCCTTGTTCACGAGGTAGTCCACGACGGCCTGTGCGCGTTGCTGGGAGAGATCGACGTTCAAAGCCCGGTTGCCGGTGCTGTCGGTATGACCCTCCACGACAACCTTCAGTTCTGGATTGACGATCAGCGCGTCGGAGATCTCGTCCAGGACCTCGTAAGAGGAGCGCTGGATATCCGCCTTGCCGACGTCGAAGTTGATGTTGTCGAACGTCCAGGTCGTGGCGCTCGCGTCAAGGACCGTGATCGGACAGCCGTGGGCGTCGACTTTTACGCCAGGGGGAGTGCCGGGGCATTTGTCCAGGTAATCCGGAACCCCGTCCTTGTCGGTATCCAACGGGCAGCCATCCGCGTCGACCGCAACGCCGGCAGGAGTGCCGGGGCATTTGTCCTTGAAATCCGGCACGCCATCCTTGTCGGCATCCAGCGGGCAGCCGCTCGCGTCGACCGCGACGCCGGCGGGAGTGCCGGGGCATCTGTCCAGGTGATCCGGCACGCCATCCTTGTCGGCATCCAACGCCTTGCCCATGAACACGTCAGTGACGAACGCCGCCATTTGCTTGCCATCGAGCAGCGCGTCCGCGTTGGTGGCGGTACCGCAACCGCCGATCGCGGCGATCTCCTCCAGCAAGACGCGTCCGCCCTCGTCATCGCCCACCAGTACGGGAAAGATGCAGAGCCGATCGCCGTAGGTCTGCTTCGCGTTCGCCGCCGCGACAGCCGGGGTCGAACCCATGTTCTTACCGTCGGAGACGATGATCACGGCGTGATTGCCGCCCAAATCCTGCAGATCACACGCGGCGCCTTTGATCGCGTCGGCTAGCGGGCTCCGCCCGCCCGGTCCAGTCACGGTCGCCAGCGCTTGCTGGAAACCGGATCGGTCGAATGTATCCACGCCGTAGAACAATACGGAATGCTTACCCGCGATCGCCGCGTCGCGACCGTAGACCCGCAGCCCGCTCATGATTCCCATTCCCATTGGCATGGTTGCGGCCAGGTTGCGCACGGTCGCCTTGGCCACCGCGAACTTCTGCCATTCCTGGTAGCTCTCGCCCATCGACGAGGAAGCGTCGAGGATGATGACCGCGTTGGTCGTCTTGAGCGCATACCCGCCGGCAGCCACTTCGACCGGGGTGAAATTGGGCTCCGGCGCGTCGGTCGTGGCGCAACCGCTCACCAGCGCTCCGGCCATCAACAAAACAGACGTTTTTGTAATAAACCGTTTCATTGCGGCTCCTTTCGTTCCTTCAATCTTACAAAAATTCCTGATCTCATTCCCGAGGCAGGCAACAGAGCCGTTCCGCGCGCCAATATACCCCCCTTTTAGCAACGGCACGACGACTGCACACGGCTGATAGTCTGCAGATTAGCCGAGAATTGTCGTACGTACAATTGCAATCTAGCGTAGGCCGGTAAGCGGTATGAATCTTTTCACGCGTATCGCTGACACTTTCGCTGTGCCGCGCTGTTCGCCGCTCGGCCTGTTTGGGCTTCGGTTCAGCCGTTCACTTGCCCAGCAAACGGAACATCTCGCGCTTGTAGGCTTCCACCCCGGGCTGGTCGAACGGGTTGACGCCCAGCAGCCGGCCGCCGATCGCCACGCCCTTCTCGAACAGATAGATCAGGCCGCCGATCGCCGCGGGTGTCAATTGGTCCAGTTCCAGGGCCAGGCAGGGCACACCGCCCTGTCCGTGCGCGACGCGCGTGCCCTGGTACGCTTTCCAGTTGATGGCGTCGAGGCGCTCGCCCACCAGGAAGTCCAGGCCGTCGCGCCCGCCGTCTTCCTCGGGCCCCGCCGGCACGACGACTGCGGGCGAGTCGTCGCGCACCACCAGGAACGTCTCCAGCAGGCTGCGGCGGCCGTCCTGCAGATACTGGCCGAGGCTGTGCAGGTCGGTCGTGTAGACCGTCGCGGCGGGGAAGATGCCCTTGCCGTCCTTGCCCTCGCTCTCGCCGAAGAGCTGTTTCCACCACTCGCTGAAATAGTGCAGGCCGGGTTCGTAGGCGGCCATGATCTCGACCGTGTAGCCCTTGTGCAGCAGGGCGCTGCGGCAGGC
>JAQULN010000403.1 GCA_028718575.1 Candidatus Krumholzibacteriia bacterium
GGATCGCGCCCTGACGGCGAATCAGGTCGCCCTGGCCCGCGAACAGGCGTGGGATCAGCTTCTGCGCGAACAGATCCTGGCCGCCGAGGTCCGCCGTCTGGGCCTAACGGTCAGCGACCAGGAACTCGTGCGGATCTTCCGCGAGAACCCGCCGCCAGAAATCTTGGCGGCCTTCGTTGGCGAAGACGGCGAACCAGACCTGCAGGCGTACTACAACGCCCTCGGCAACCGCGAAAGCGGTATCAACTGGCCGCAGGTAGAGCAGTGGGTGCGGCAGAGCGTCCCGCGTCAGAAGTTGCTGCATATGTTGACGGCCGGCGTAGCGGTCAGCGAGCAAGAGATCCGGCATCTCTACCGACAACAGACCGAACGCGCCGTCGCCGAGTACATGGGCGTCGCGCTGGCCGAGCTGGCGTCCGACTATGCGCCGACCGATGAGCAGATCGAAGCCTACCACGCCGACCATGCCGGCGAATTCATGCAAGCGGCACAAGGCCAGGCGAAGATCGTCGCCTGGGAAGTGTTGCCGGCCCCGGCCGATTTCGACGACGTTCGCGAGGCGGCGCTCGAGATCAAGGCGGAGATCGATGCCGGCGTGCGCACCTTCGGCGAAGCCGCGGCGGTGTACAGCGAGGATAGTACGGCGGACTCGGGCGGCGACCTGGGCACGTTCGACCGCAACCGCATGGTCGCTCCGTTCACCGAAGCCGCGTTCGCGCTGCCGGTCGGAAAGCTCAGCGACCCGATCCAGACCCAGTTCGGCTTCCACCTCGTGGAAGTGCTCGAACAGGAGATCGCCGACGGCGAGGTCGAGCGCATCCATGCCCGCCATATCCTGTTGCGCGTGACGCCGAGCGAGAGCACCCGCGAAGCGATCATCGAGCACGCGCGCCAATTCCGCCGCCAGGTCACGGCCGCTTCGTTCTTGCAAGCGGCCGACCGCGACACCACGTGCAAGGTCTTCAATCCGCCTCCGTTCAGCGAGGGTCGGGACTTCCCTGGCCTGCGGCAGTCGGCGGCGGGGAATCGCTGGGTTTTCCGCGCCAAAGCGGGACAGATCAGTCCCCTGTTCTTCACCGACGACCACGTCTACGTCGTGCTCGCCGAGGGAGTCCAACCGGCCGGACCGCAACCGCTGGACCGGGTGCGCGGGCAAATCGAACTGTCGCTCAAGCGCCTCGAGCAACGGAGACTCGCCGCGACGATGCTCTCGCCGGCCGTGGGCAAGGTTCAACTGGGCGCCACGATGGCCGCCGCGGCTGCGGAATACGGGCTCTTGCACGCGGTCACCGACACGATCGACGCCAGTTCCAATATCGGCGACGTGGGTTACGCGACGGCGTTCAATCAGGTCGCGCTGCAGGCGCCGGTCGGACAGCTCGTGCCGGAAGTGGCGACCAATCGGGGCGTCTTCGCTCTGCGCGTCCTGTGGCAAAAACCGTTCGACGCCGAGGACTACGCCGCCCGCCGCGACGAGCTTTACACGATGCTGCTGCAGAATAAGCAGTCTGTCGCCGTGGAGGAGTGGCTGCAGGCGCGGATCGCCGAGGCCAAGATCCAAGACCAGCGCGACGACTTCCTGGCCGAACTCTGAGCCGGGACATCGACACGCGGCGACAGGCCTCAGTCGGCGTCCTCGAACGGGTTCCGCGGTTTGCGCGGACGGTCGCGCAAAGCGGCGTCCATCCGCTCCAGTTTCGCCTGCCGTTCCTTCTGGAAGGTGCCGTCATCGAAGAGCCGGGCCATCTTCTCCGCCTCGGCCTGCTTGCGGCGGTCGAAGTCGGCCAGATCCTCGGCCAGAGCCTCCTCGCGCGCTTCCGGCAGTTTTTCGACCTCGAGATAGTCGCGGATCTCCAGGTGCGTGGCGAACGCGCTCTCGACCAGAATCGCCACGCCCAATTCCTGCAGGCGAGACGCCAAAAGCCTGACCGTCGCCTCCGGCCAGTCCAGCAACTCCGCCACCTCGTCGGGCCGCGGCGGCCGTTGGTGCCGGTGCGCCAATACGCGGATGGCGGCCAGGATCAGATGGGCGTCGCGGCGGTCAAGGTTGATCACGACGGAAACCTCCCGCGGTTGCGTCGGCCGCGGCCGCACGCCGGGCCAGACGCGCTTGCAGTCGTTGCCGGCGGCGATCATCGCCCAGCACGGCGGCGTGCGCAAGCGCCCGGCGAGCGTCGCCGAGCCGATGTTCGTACACCACCGCAGCCTCGTAATGCAGCCGCAGCTCGCCCGGCCAACGGCCGAGCCCGTGGTCGATCAGCGCCGCGACTTGCGGCCATCGCCCGTCGCGCTTGAGCAAGCGGATCGCGTCGAGTACGCCGGCCAGCGGCAGAGCCGCCAAACGCGGCGGCGTCACGAGGCAAGCGGCCCACTGCGCCGCCAGCGAAGTCTGGCGTCGCCGCTCGCAGACCAGCGCCCGGCTCCAGGCCTCCGGCGCCGCACCGGTCCATGACCCGGGACCGGCGGCGATGGCGGCGGCCGCGGCGGCTAGTTCCTGCAACAGCAGTCCCAGTCCGTCGATGTCCCGCCGGTTGTGGCGCAGCACCGCGGCCAGCTGATCCACCTCGCCCGCCCGCAGGAACGCCTGGTAGACGCCGGGAATCAGCGCGCCCGGGATGTCTCCCGGTCCGCGTTGGAAGCGGCCGATCCAGTGCTCGACGGTCTGCTGGCGGCAATCCGGCAAACCGCGTCCCCAGAGGCGTCGCGCCGCGGTCAACAGGTCCCAGTGTTCGAGATGCCGGCAAGGATCGCCGCGGCGATTCATGAGCGCGCGCGTGCGCAGCAGCGGCAGGTCGAATCCGGCGCCGTTGTAGGTGACCACGACCTGGAACCGCGTCGTCAACTCGGCCAGAGCCGTCAACATGGCATCTTCGCCTTCGGGTCCGGGCAGAAAGAGCTGCCGCACACGGAAGCGGCCTTCCTGCCACCAGCCGAGGCCGACCAGGAATACGAGCGTGCCGGTGCCGCCGGCCAGGCCGGTCGTCTCGGTGTCCAGGCACAGCACGTCTTCCCATGCCGCAGCGCGACCCGCGGCCGCGGGTATGATACCGGTCAGATCCGGCACCGGCGCCGCGGGTCGCGGCACATGGGCGCGCTCGTCTTCACGCGACCAGAGCGGTCCGGCCGCCTGTCGCTCGTCGCACAGGCCGAGTTCGGGC
>JAQULN010000404.1 GCA_028718575.1 Candidatus Krumholzibacteriia bacterium
CCGCGAGTCGACGCTCTTCTTCGGCGGCGCCCAGCGCGGGCGGGTCCTGTTCCAACAGCCGGACTTCCGGCATCTCGCCGCGGCGGACATCCTGCAGCAGGTGAATCACGAACGGTCGCTGGACGCGATCCCGCACATCCATCGCGAGCTGGAGCCGGTCGGAATCGTCGACCACGAGATCGGCGATGCCCAGGCGATCGCAGATCCAGGTCAACGTCGCGGTATCCTCCTGGATGTTCAGCGGGGCGACGGGAATGTCGTGGCACAGGCAGGCCAGATCGCAGAGCGCGCCGTCGAGCGTGTTCGCCGCCAGGATGCCAACGCAAGCGCGCGATTGGGGCAGGGGATCGGTGCCGAGGAAATGCGCGGCGATGTGCCGGAGGCGGCGCTCGGTTTGTCGGTACGTGAGGCTTGGTTCGGCGGTGCGGCCGAGGTCTTGCAGGAACACGTGATCCGGGTGGGTGCGCACTCGCCAGGCCAGGAGATCCAGCAGGCCGAACGCCGCTTGGCGGATCGCCGCGAACGCGGTCTCGGCCCACGCATAGCGCGCCGGTCGATCCGCCAGCACCGAGAGGAAGCGCTGCTCGCCGGTGGTCTCGAGAAATCGCCGCCACAGCTCGGGCGCTGCAATGCTCGACGTTGTGCCAGCGCCGGCGGCGCACGCCGCGGCGACGGCATCGGCCGCCGCCGCCGCGAGCGTCGCGGCCAGCGTCGCGGCCGAGCTGTCCAACGGCGGCATCGTCTCGTTCAACGCTTGCCACTCGTCCAATAGGCCGGCCAGCTTCTGCTCGCGGCTCATGCGTTGCCTCCGCGCTCGAGGTAGGCCCGCACAGCGTCCGCGACGCGAACCGCGTCCTTGAGGCAGTGGTTGACGGCGATGCCCCGGTAGCTGCTGCCGGTCAGGAACAACCCTGGCGTCTCGGCCAGGATGCGGTCCAGACGGGCCAACCTCGCCAGATGGCCGACCTCGTATTCGGCGATCGCCATTTTGTGACGGAAGATCCAATATTGCAACGGCTTGCGGACGATGCCGAAGATTTTTTCGAACTCACCGGCGACCTGGTTCACGATGTCGGCGTCGTCTCGGTCGAGCCATGCGGGATCGCCCACCATCGCCCGCAACAGGATCGCGCCGGCCGGGGCGCGGTGATCCCAGATGCTGCTGTCCCAGAGCACGCCGAGCAACGGCGATCCCTCGCTGCTGGGCGTCAGCATGCCGAAACCGTCCAGAGGGTGCGGAACGTCGTCGCGCCGCCAGGCACCGCCGATGACGACCAGAGGGTTGTAGCGGATGCCGGCCAGTAGCGTTCGCGCGTCGGCGTGTGGATGGTAGACGGCCGCGGCATGCGCGGGCGCCGCGTCCACGATCGCGGCGAACGGCCCGTAGCGACGGCCGGCCGCGGTGACGGTCCAACCGGCCGTCGTCGATGCGAGCGAGGAGACCGGTCGCCCCGTCAAGACCTCGCCGCGCAAGCCGGCCAGCAGGGCGTGCGGCAGACGGCTCATGCCGCCGGTGAAGCTCGTCAGCACGCCGGTCGGGCCGCCGGTCGCGGCGCCGGGTTGTCGCCGCCGGTGGCGGCGCAGCGCGATGAGCGCGCGGAACAGGCCGCCGTAGCGCTGTTCCAGTTCGACCATGCGCGGGAAGGCGGCGGCGAGCGATACGCGCCGGCATTCCCCGCCGGTGATGCCGCGCACCATGGGGTCGAGCATCGTGTCGGCGAACGCGCGGCCCAGCCGCCGCGCACCGAACGCCCACACGGTCTCGTCGGTCTCGAGCCGTTCCGCGGCGAGGCCCAGATCGCGGCGCGCCGGTACGGCGATCTCCCCGGCGATGCGCAGCTTGGCGCCGGGGCTGAACAGGTCGGACTTCACGAACCGCGCCGGTGTGTCCGGGATCTCGCGCAAGCGGCCCCGCACGTAGAGAAAGCGCCGCCGGGCGGTGTCGCGGCTGCGCAAGAGATCCGGGCCGAGACCGATCGCGCGCGCGAGCTCCAGGGTAGCCGGTTCGCTGTCCAGAAATCCGTTCGGACCCCACTCGACGCGGAAGCCTTCGGCTTCCTCTGTGCGCAAATTGCCGCCGGCGGTCGAGGCGGCCTCGAAGACCGTCACCCGGCAGTTGCACCGGGCGCCGTCAGCCGGGTTCTCCAGGTGCCAGGCCGTCGCCAGACCCGCCACGCCGCCGCCGATCACCGCAACGCCAGGCTGCTGTTCAGGCATGATCGTTCTCCGCGCGGACCGTGCGCGCCGGCGCCGGTGCCTGCGCCTGCGTTGACGCCGGTTTGAAGGCGCGCCCCGCGAGATGATCGCCCAGCGACGCGAGCCAGTCTGGGTCCAGGTTCAAGGCGGGAGTCCGTGCGAAATCCGCGGCGCCGGCTGCGCGCGCCAATTCGCCCAGTTCACGGTCCAGTTCGTCGAGGGTCTCGATGTGTTCGCAGTTGAAGCTGATCGGCACGACCAGCAGATGGCGAACCCCGCCGCCGGCGAGGGAGGTGCAAACGCGCGCGAGTTCGGGCCCGATCCAGCGGACCGGTCCCACCCGGCTCTGGAAGGCCAGAAGCGGCTGCACGCCGCCGGCAGCGAGCCGGTCGAGGTCGTCGCGCGACGGCAAGAGGTCGCGCAGGCGCCGGTGGGCGCGGACGACCGAGGCTCTGGTTTGCCGCAAGTAGGCGTCGCCTTGCCGGATGAATCGTTCGGGCAGGGCGTGCGCCGCGAAGACCAGAGCGGTGCGAGACGGCGGTTTGCCCTCTTCGCGCCAGCGTACGAGCACGGCGGCGGCTTGACGGGCCAGAAACTCGATGTAGCCCGGCAGCAGCGGCCACTGGCGTACTACGTGGCGTGGCGGGTCCCACTGCATGGCGGCCAGTACCCGCTCGACCTCGGCCAGGCTGCTGCCGGTGGTCGCCACGCTGAACTGAGGGTAGGTGGGCACGATCAGCAATTGCCGGCAGCCGCCGTCCCGCAACGTCGTCAATGCTTCCGCCGTGAACGGCCGCCAGTAGCGCATGGCCACCGCCGGCGAGATCGCCAGACCGCGCGCCTGCAGATCGGCGGCCAAGGCGGCGGCTTGCCGCGTCGTCCAGTCGAGCTGCGGCGACCGGCCGCCGAGACGCTCGTACTTCGCCTGCACCGCGCGCAGAGATCGGAAGAGCGTCG
>JAQULN010000405.1 GCA_028718575.1 Candidatus Krumholzibacteriia bacterium
GCTGTGATTCAGGCGCTGGGCATCTCGCCCGGTCAGACCAGCCGCGACCGGTTGTTCAGCCTCGAGGTCGTCGCCTGCATGGGCGCTTGCGGATTGGCGCCCGCATTGTCGGTGAACGACGAGGTGGACGCCAAGGTCACCCCGCTCAAGCTCCGCCGAATCCTCGAGGATTGCCGCGCGAAGGAGGCTTGCCGTGTCGACGACTGAGATCAAGACAACCGGCTGCTGGCGGATCGAACAGCGCCCGTCGGCGCGTTTGCTGGATATTCTGGTGCAGGGCCCCTGGGGCCAGAACGGCGCGCGCGCCTCGCTCGAGGATCGTCTCGCCACGCTGCGTCGTGAATCGGTCGCCTGTCCCACGATCTTCGTCGGCACCGGGACGTGCGGTCTGGGCGCCGGCGCGGCCAAGACCGTGGCGGCGATCAAAGACTACCTTGCGGCTGCGGGAGTGGCCGGCGAGGTCGTCGAGGTGGGTTGCGTCGGTATCTGTTCGGAAGAACCGATCATGGACGTGCAACTGCCCGGACGCGCCCGTCTGTCCTTTGGCAAGGTCGACGCCGATAAAGTTGAATCCATTCTGAGCGCGGTCCTGGCGGGACGGCCGCCGGTCGACGAATGCCTCGGCCAGCTGGCGATCCCCGGCGGCAAGGCCTGGAACGGCCTACCGTGGCTGGCGGAGCATCCTTTCCTGGCGCCGCAGGTGCGCCTGGTGCTCAAGAATTCCGGCATTATCGACCCCGCGTCGATCGACGAGTACATCGCCTGGGGCGGATACAGCGCGCTGGCGAACATCCTCGGCCAGAAGACGCCTGCCGAGGTCTGCGACGAGGTGCTCGCGAGCGGACTCCGCGGCCGCGGTGGCGGCGGCTTTCCGACAGGGCGCAAGTGGAAGTTTGCGCTGGCCGAGCGCGCGCCGCAGAAGTACCTCATCTGCAACGCGGATGAAGGCGATCCGGGGGCGTTCATGGATCGCGCGGTCTGCGAAAGCGATCCGCATCGCCTGATCGAGGGTATGGCGATCGCCGCGTACGGGATCGGCGCGACCAAAGCCTACATCTACATCCGCGCCGAGTATCCGCTCGCGGTGCGTCGTCTGCAGGCGGCGATGGCCCAAGCCAAGGCCTACAACTTCCTGGGCAAGGACATCCTCGGCAGCGGGTTCGATCTCGACATCATCATCAAGATGGGCGCGGGCGCGTTCGTCTGCGGCGAGGAAACCGCGCTCATGCACTCCATCGAGGGCAAGCGGGGCATGCCGCGGCCCCGGCCGCCGTTCCCCGCGCAGAGCGGCCTTTTCGGCAAGCCGACCATCATCAATAACGTGGAAACCCTCGCCAACCTGCCATCGGTGCTGTCGATGGGCGCAGCGGCGTTCGCCGCCATGGGCACCGACGGCTCCAAGGGCACGAAGGTGTTCGCGCTGTCCGGCATGGTCAAGCGCACGGGGTTGGTAGAGATCCCCATGGGCACCAGCATCCGCGATATCGTATTCCAGATCGGCGGCGGCACGCCGGGCGCCAAGAAGTGCAAGGCCGTTCAAATCGGCGGACCCTCGGGCGGCTGCATCCCGGTCGAGCACATGGACATCCCCACCGACTACGAGGAACTCAAGAAGTACGGCGCGATCATGGGTTCCGGCGGCCTCGTCGTCATGGACGAGGGCACGTGCATGGTCGATCTGGCGAAGTTCTTCATGGAGTTCATCCAGTCCGAATCGTGCGGTAAGTGCATCCCGTGCCGTGAGGGCACCAAGCGCATGCTCGAGATTCTCGATTCGCTGACGCAAAATCGCCAGCACGAGACGGAACTCGACGCGCTCCGCCGGTTCCAGGGCATCATGGAGCTAGAGCGGCTGGCCAACGTGATCCGCGACACCTCGTTGTGCGGACTCGGGCAGACGGCGCCGAACCCCGTGCTCGCCACGTTGCGTTGGTACCGCCACGAGTACGAAGCGCACGTGTACGACCGCCACTGTCCGGCGGGGGCTTGCAAGGATCTCGTCGGCGCGCCGTGCGAGACCGGTTGCCCGGTGGGCACCGAGGTGTGGCGCTACGTGGCTCACATTGCCCGCGGCGAGTACGTCCAGGCCTATCAGATCATCCGCCAGGCGAATCCGTTCCCCTCGGCCTGCGCGCGGGTCTGTAACCATCCTTGCGAATCCCTCTGCCGTTGCGGCTCGACCGGCGGCGATCCGATCGCCATTCGCACGCTCAAGCGCTTCGTCGTCGATCGCGTCGACCCGGCCGTGTTCAAAGTCAGCGTCAAGCCGGCCACGGAGCAGTCGCGGCGGATCGCCGTCGTCGGCGCCGGTCCCACCGGCCTGACCGCGGCGCACTGCTTGTCGGTGAAGGGCCACCGGGTTACGCTCTTCGAGAAGGAGAACAAGCCGGGCGGTATGCTGGTTTGTGCGATTCCCGAATATCGGCTGCCGCGGGAGGTGCTCCGCCGCGAGATCTCGTCGCTGCTGAACGAGAACACGGACCTGGTGCTCGGAAAAGCGCTCGGCCGCGACTTCACCATCGATTCGCTGTTCGCCGACGGCTATGATGCCGTCTATCTCGCCATGGGTTCGCATCGCAGCAAGAAACTTGGCGTACCCGGCGAAGAAGCGAAGGGTGTGCTGCCCGGCGTCGAGTTCCTCAAGGCTTACAATCTGCACGGCGAGGAGCTCGGCCGGGGCAAGGTCGGCATCGTCGGCGGCGGCAACTCGGCCATCGACGCGGCGCGCGTGAGCATGCGCCAGAAGCGCGTCGAGAGCGTCACCGTGTTCTACCGCCGCAGCGAAGCGGAGATGCCGGCCTATCAGGAAGAGATCGACGCGGCGCGCGAAGAGGGCGTGCAGATCGTCGAATTGGTGGCGCCGGTCGCCGTGATCGCCAAGAACGGCACGGTGAAGGGTTTGCGCCTGCAGCGCAATGAACTCGGTCCGCCGGACGACAGCGGCCGCCGCCGGCCCGTTCCGCTGCCGGGTTCGGAGTTCGAAGTGGAACTCGACACGGTGATCGCGGCGATCTCCGAGGAGCCCAGCACCGACGGCGCGACCGATCTCGCGCTGACGAAGTGGGGTTCGCTGCGCGCGAACACGGAGTCGTTCGTTACGAGCCGCGAAGGCGTGTTCGG
>JAQULN010000406.1 GCA_028718575.1 Candidatus Krumholzibacteriia bacterium
GCCGAGCTGTTGGCGCCCGGTACGCCGGTCGTGGTCACGGGCTGCGCGGGGTTCATCGGCAGTCACCTTTGCGAGGCGCTGCTGGCGCTGGATTGCCGCGTCCTCGGGATCGACTACCTGACCGATTATTACCCCCCGGCGCAGAAGCGGGCCAACCTCGCAGATTGTCTCGCCGACCCGCGTTTCACTTTTCTGGCGCAGGATCTCAACGATTGCGATCTCGCGGCGGCGCTCGCCGGCTGCCGGATCTGTTTTCATCTGGCGGCGCAAGCCGGCGTGCGCGCCAGTTGGGGAAAGGAATTCACGCGCTATCTGGACTGGAACGTCCTGGCGACGCAACGGTTGCTCGAGGTCTGCCGGCAGCCGGCGGTCGCGCGCGATCTGGCCCGCGTCATCTACAGCAGCAGCAGCTCGGTCTATGGCGACCAGCCCCACTACCCCGTCTCCGAGGATGATTTGCCCGCGCCGCGTTCGCCGTACGGCGTGAGCAAGCTGGCGGCGGAGCACCTGTGCTTGCTGTACAGCGCGAGCTACGGCGTCCCCACCAGCAGTCTGCGCTACTTCACCGTCTATGGGCCGCGCCAGCGGCCCGACATGGCCTTTCGCAAGTTCAGCGAAGCAGCCTTGGACGGACGTCCATTCACGGTCTACGGAGACGGCCGGCAGACCCGCGATTTCACGTTCGTCGCCGACGCGGTGCGAGCGAATCTGCTGGCTGCGGTCGTGCCTACCGTGGCCGGGGTCTTCAACATCGGCGGCGGGGCCCGCGTCTCGCTGCAAGCGGCTCTGGATCTGTTGGTGGCCGCACTCGCGGCGGCGGCACCGGCGGCCGCGGCGCCGATCGCTCATGGCGAAACGGCGCGGGGCGACGTGCGCCACACCTACGCCGACTGTGAACGAGCCTGGCGAGTGTTGGGCTGGCAGCCTGCGCACGACCTGGCCGCCGGCTTGGCGCAACAGGTTGCCTGGACCGTGGCCAGGAGAACTCAGCATGATGCTTGACGACCGCGTGGATCGCGGCGGCGAACCGCCGGAGCCGACCTTGGATGTATCGGTCGTGGTGCCCGCGTTTGACGAGGCCGAGTCGTTGCCGGAACTCGTGCGCCGGGTACATGCGGTCCTTTCATCCTGCGGCGCCGCTTGGGAGCTGATCGTCATCGACGACGGATCGACCGATGACACCTGGCCGGTCGTGGCCGATCTGCACGCCGCCGACGAGCGCGTGCGCGGCGTGCGCTTCGCGCGCAATTACGGCAAGGCGGCGGCCCTGGCCGCGGGTTTCGCCGTGGCGCGCGGCCGCAGTGTGATCACCATGGACGCCGATCTGCAGGATGATCCCGACGAGATTCCGGGCCTGCTGGCCCGCCTGCAGGAAGGCTATGATCTGGTCTCCGGCTGGAAACAGCAGCGGCAAGACAGCTGGCTCAAGAACAACTCCAGCAAGATCTTCAATTGGGCGGCCGGGCGCATGTGCGGCCTGCGGTTGCATGATTTCAACTGCGGTTTAAAGGCCTATCGGCACGAGGTGACGCGACGGCTTCGGCTCTACGGTGAGATGCACCGTTACGTGCCGGCGCTCGCGCACCTGGACGGATTCCGCGTCACCGAACAGCCGGTCCGCCACCATCCGCGCAAGTTCGGCCGCACGAAGTACGGCTGGAATCGTTTCCTGAACGGCTTTTTGGATCTGTTGACCGTGTACTTCCTGCACGCGCGCGGCGCCTCCCCGCTGCATTTCTTCGGTCGCATCGGCGCGCTCTTCGGCGGCGTCGGCGGCCTGATCTCCCTGTATTTCTTGCTCTGGTGGCTGGGCGGCGGCGCGCTGCGGGTGCGCCCGATCTTGATCCTGGCCCTCGTGCTGATCGTCGTGGCCGTGCAGTTCATCAGCCTCGGCCTGGTGGCCGAGTTGATGGTCAGCGTCAGGCGTCCCGAAGCGAACTACCGTGTCTGCGATCGGCTCTGAGACCGGCGTTACGCCGCCCTCGCTCTGCGTCGTTGTCGTCAACTGGAACGGGCGCGAGGTGCTGCAGGACTGCCTGCGTTCGCTCGGCGACAGCGGTTATCCCGGATTGCGGGTGCTCCTGGTGGACAACGCGTCGCAGGATACGTCGGTCGCCTTCGTCCGCCGGCACTTCCCGCAGGTGGAAGTACTGGTCTGCGCCGAGAACCTGCGCTGGGCCGGCGGCAACAACGCCGCGCTCGCCCGGCTCGCGCAGGAAGGCTGGCCGCAGGACCAGGTCCTGCTCTTGAACAACGATACCATCGTGCCGGCCGGCAGCCTGCAACGCCTCACCGTGGCGCTGGCGGCCGAGCCGCGGGCCTGGGCCGCCACGCCGCGCATTCTCTATGCCGGAGATCCCGCCCGCATCTGGTACGACGGCGGGCTGGTCGGGACCCGCAGCGGCTGGATCCGTCACCAGGGGATCCGTCAACTCGCCGGGCGGCGAACCACCGCGAACCGATTCGTCGAGTACGGCACCGGTTGTGCCTTGCTGTTATCGCGCCGCGCGCTGCGACAGATCGGACTGCTCGACACGGCGTACCATTTCTACGGGGAAGACGCCGATTACAGCCTGCGGATCCGCGCGGCGGGCGGCCAGATTCTCCACGTACCGCGATCGTTGGTCCTGCACAAGGTGAGCGCGTCGCTCGGTGAGGCCAGCCCCAGCAAGGTCTACCTGCGCAGCCGTAGCCATTGGCGCCTCTTGCGCCGGCACTGGCCGGCCGCACGGTGGCCGTTGCTCTTGGTCGCGCAAGCGGTGTACTTCGCCGGCCACGCCACGTGGCACTTGTGGCATGGCCGTCCGAGCACGGCGCTGGCGCTTTGCCGCGGCGTGCTGGATGAGTGGCGGGGGCGGCCGGTCCCCGGCGCGATGCTGGACAGCGCCGCCGGCCGGATGGTAACCTGATATCCGGCGGCACTTGAGGAGAGAATGCTTGGCCAAGCGTAAACGATCCCGCGAACGCGCGACCCCGGCACCGGCCAGCCCTGTGGCGGGGTCGCTTGCTGCCAGCCGCCGCTGGGGCTGGCTGCTCGCGCCGGGCATCGTCTGCTGCTCCTGCTCTTGCTCTATCGAGAACCATTGCTGCAAGGACTCGTGTTCGCCAGCAGCGACAC
>JAQULN010000407.1 GCA_028718575.1 Candidatus Krumholzibacteriia bacterium
GCTCGCCCGCTCGCGCCGCTACGGCGCCAGCAAACCGAAGTCGTACAGCTTTCGATAGTGCACGGCATCGAGACCCAGCAGCCGTCCGTCGTCGGCGAAACAGAACGTGTGGATCACGACTCTCTGTCCGCGGTGTTCGCCGCCGACGGCATAGCGGGCCAGCAGTTCGCCGGCCGGGCTGAACGCCTGCACGACATTGTTGACCAGCACATAGATTCTACCGGTGCGGATGGCGAGCGCCGCCACGTAGACCGGGACAGGGAACCGCTCCGGCTTCGCGCCGCGCACCAGATCGGCAACGAGGGTGTCGCGCGCGACGGCCAGCGGCCCCTCGCATGTAACGCCGAGGGTCGCCAGATACATCCGGCGCACTTCCGCGACTTCCGGGCCGACAAGCGAGATTTCGGCCACGCGCGGGCCGTCGCGCCGGAACACCTGGACATACGCCAGGGCGATATGGCCGACGACGACCAGATCGGGCGACACCGCCAGCCGCGCGTAGTTGAGGTTGTTGCCGACTGCGGCATAGAGATGCGGATGCATGAGCCTGGTTCCCCAGCGCGTGGTGTCGCCGGCGCACGTGACGCCGGCGACCAGATGGTCCGCATGCCGGCGATCGGCGTTGAAGACGATGCCGCCGCGGTCGCCGTCGCCGAAAAACACACGGTAGCCCAGGTCGAGCCGCCGCCAGTCGGATTGCCCGCGAGCGAGTTCGTACACGGCTCGTTCCAGCGGATCGATCGCATGGAGCTTCCCTTCGCAACCGAAGAAGAAGTCGGTGACGGCTGCGCTCGGCAGATCGATGGCCTGCCGATCGCTTCTGGCGTCCGTCAAATGCCAGATCGCCTGTTCCATGGGATCGAGCAGATAGATGCGGCCGGCGTCATACCGGACGGCGATCGGATCGCCGACGAAGCCGGCGCACTCGATGACCCGCCGCGGTTCGAGTCCGACGGCCGGCGGCAGTATGGTCTGCGACTCCCCGGCGACGGCGGCGGCCACGGCAACCGCCATGGCGACCGCCGTGGCCGCGGCGAAGATCGCCGACAACCGCATCGCGATTCGGCACTGTTCTTGGTGTCGTTTCATTGTTCGACGCGCTCCCATAAGGAGGTCACCTGGACACGAAACGGCTCCTGCCAGGCGGCGACCACCGGCTGGTAGACCCCGTTCTGGCGCAGGCTCAGTAAGCGTGCCGTCGCATCGAGCGGCAGAAGGTACGCGTCGCCGCGCCACGCGAAGGACTCCAAAGCGGCTGCGGCATCCGGTGTAAAGACCAGGACCGGCAAAGACGGCGCTGCGCGCAAAGCGTCGTCGACGGCCGCCGCGTATTTTTTCAACAGGCATTCACTGCAGCCGGGCGGCAGGAGCAGACAGCCGCGCGGACTCTCCCGCAGCAGCGCAACGAGCAGCCGCGGCTCGCCTCCGGCCACCGATATCGCCACCGCGCTGTCGGCGACTTGTCGCGCGAGCGCTTCGCTCACATGTTCGGCGAAGGTGACCCGCGGCCTGCCGCGGAGCTCTCGTTCACAGATGCGATACACGGCGTAGAGATCCAGCGACGACAGGTTCATGGCCGCGAGCTGCGTACCGTCACGCCGGGCGACGCTCAGCAGCGTTCGATCGCCCGCCGCAACGTTATCTGCCGCTTTTACGGGGCCCCCTGGCAGCACGGTACCGTCCGCCGCTTGCGCTCGCTCGCCGCCGCTCGCGATTGCCAGCCCGTGCGGCCCGTAGACGTCGGCGAAGGCTTGCAGGAACGGCTCGAGCCGGCGAGCGATCGTGTCGGCATCGGCGCGGTGAACCAGCAACAGTTCATAAGACCGACCCGGATTCGGCGGCGGCAGCGGTTCGCCACCCCTTGCCGCCAACACGGGCGCGATCGCAACCGCGTGCGAAACCAACAGCCATACCGCGAGTCCGCAGCCTTTCATCAGCGATCACCTCCGAGATAGCGCCAATACTGAATCTCCGGCGCCCCTGCCGAATGCGGCGCGTCGGACGGCGGGCGCAACGAGATCTCTTCGCAGTGCTTCAGCACCACGAGATCGCCCGACGGCAGCGCAACCAGGCGATCGACGTGCGGGCGCACAGAGGCCGCCAGCCGGATCTCCTGCACCGTGCCCGCGGCCAGATCCACCAGGTCGAGCCGCGCGGCGGCGCCGGCCGGCGGGCCGGCGTGGCAATAGGCCGTGCGCAGCAGGACACGCTGCGGTGCCAGCGTCACGATCGCCTGGATCATCTCCGCCGTTTCGTAGAACACGAACTCGATCGCCCGCCGTTGTCCGTTCACCTCCAACGAGAATCCGGCGGCGAGGCGGTCTTTCTCCTCCTGCGCGCGAGGCAACGGCGGCAAAGCGCGAACGTAGGTCGTCTGGATCGCTCCCGCCGCCGAGCGCAATTCGAGCCGGTACGCGTCGCGATCGGGAGCGACGACGACCAGGCCCGAATCGACGACGGCCCAGGACGTCTGCGGGAAATAGCCGGCGGTTTCGTCGATGAATCCCATCCGCTCCTCGGTCACGAACGTCGTGGCGAGCACGTCGCCAAACGCCTGCAGGTCGTCGTCATAGCAGCGCAGGTGCAAGACGTTGGTCGCCGTCCGGCCGTCCCGCTCCCTGACGCTCGCCTGCACCCCGACCAGCAGATCCCAACCGCTGGTTAGCCCGAGCAGCGTCTGCGGGCGGCCGCGATCGCTCGCGTCGAGCAATCGTAAAGACCGCACCGGAGTGCCGTCGCGGCGGACGACCTCCACCCGCCCGGGCCACGCCTGCACGAGCCATAGCTCGCCGCCCGGCCGCTCGCAGAGGCCGGTCAGCCGCGCCAGATGTCCGGGCCCCTCGCCCGCGACCGCGTGCACCCGGTCGACGCTTCCGTCCGGCCCGATGATCATGACCTGGCCGAGCTGGACATCGACGACCGCAAGGCAACCGTCGGCCAGCAGGTCGACGTCGCCGATGCGGCCGAAGAGCCAGTCGTCCGAGGACACGACCCAGCGCAGCTCATGCCGCCAAGCGGCGGGCGGCAGTTCGCGCAGGGTTTGCGGCGCCGGTCGATCGCCTGGCCCAGCAAGCCCGTCGACGGCGCCCGCCGTCGCGCCGGCAAGAGTGGC
>JAQULN010000408.1 GCA_028718575.1 Candidatus Krumholzibacteriia bacterium
CGCCGTGCGGCTGTACCAGCGTTGCTCCTGGTCGAGCAGCACCAGCACCGAGCCCTCGCCGAGCTCCGCCGCCTTGCCGAGCGCAGCGCGCAGGCGCTCGCGGACGCCGTCGCGCACCGTCAATCCGTCCACGACGACGGCGACGTCGTGACGCCGGCCCGGCGCCAGGGCCAGCGGTTCGTCGAGATCGCGCAGCTCGCCGTCGACCAACGCGCGCACATAGCCGGCGCGCACCAGATCGTCGAGCCGCTGCCGATGCTGGCCCTTGCGGCCGCGGATCACCGGCGCCAGCAGATAGCAGCGGCTGCCGGCCGGCAATTCCAGTAATTCGTCTTCGATCTCGGCCAGCGGCCGCGCCGCCGCCGGCAGATCGCAGGCCGGACACACCGGCACGCCGACACGCGCGTAGAGCAGGCGCAGGAAACTGCTGATCTCCGTGGTCGTGCCCACGGTCGACCGCGGGCTCGTGCCGAGCCCCTTCTGGTCGATGGCCAATGACGGCGACAACCCCTCGATGCGGTCGACGTCGGGTTTGGGCAGCTGGTCGAGAAACTGATGGGCGTAGCTGGACAGGCTCTCGATGTAGCGCCGCTGCCCCTCGGCATACAAGGTATCGAAGGCCAGCGACGATTTGCCCGACCCGCTGGGACCGGTCACCACCACCAGGCTGCGGCGGGGCAGCCGCAGGTCGAGGTTCTTCAGGTTGTGGACCCGAACCCCTTTGATGACGATATCACCGTGGTGGCGACCGCCGGCGGCAGCGGCGTCGTGGTCATTCATGGCTTCGGTGCGGGCTTACCCAGCGCTCCGGCGCAACCAGGCGCTACCAGGTGCTGCCGCCTGCGGCCAGCGTCTGCAACATCTCGCGGTAGGCCGTCTGTTCGGCCGCCGCCAGCGAGCCGATGCCGGTCACCAGATCGATCTTGAGGATCTTGACGGGATCGCGCGGCGATTCGCGGCCGCGAGCCGGATCGATCTCCGCCGTGACGATCTTGTCGACGGCCTCCATGCCGGCGATCACGTGGCCGAACACCGTGTACTGCCGATCCAGCGCCGCGGTACGGTCGACGCAGATGAAGAATTGGCTGCCGGCCGAATCGTTCTCGCGCGCCCGCGCCATGCTCAGGGTGCCGCGCAGGTGGCGCGCCGTGGGCGAGAACTCCGCTTTGAGGTTCGCGCGCGCGTCGAGCGGCAACCCGGTGTAGCCCTTCGCGCTCAACACGGCGCTGGCCTCCTGCAGCCGGGCCTGCTCGGCCGGCGTGAGCACGTCCGCCAGCGTGGGTCCGCCCTGCCCATCGTTGCGCGGATCGCGATCCTTGGTGTTGGGATCGCCGCCCTGGATGACGAACCCGGGCACGATGCGATGGAAGTACGTCCCGTCGTAAAAGCCCGTGCGGGCCAGATGCAAAAAGTTGTTCGCGTGATGCGGCGCCAGATCGGGAAACAGGGCGAGCAGGATCTCCCCGGCCTCGGTATGCAGGCGCACGCACGGCACCTCGTGATCCGGCGGCACGGCCGGCGCGCTCGCGGCGGCCAGCCAGACCGTCAAGGCCAGGCAACATGGCGCGAGGCAGCGAATCGAATTCCAGCGCATGACATCCTCCTCGACTGCGCAGGGTTTCCGGCAAGCGGACATCCGCCGATGGTAGCGGCCGGCGGCCCGCCTGGCAAGGGCGGCGCGCCGCAGGCGGCATCTTGCTTCCGACCGCGCTTTGACCCATTATTGACCTCGGAGTTCCGTTTTCCCCTTCGATCTGGGCCTGTCGCAGCGCCCGGGAGCTTGCATGAGCAACCTGATCTATCTCGATAATGCCGCCACGGCCTTTCCGAAACCGCCCGTGGTCATCGACGCGATGAGCGACTTCTACCGCGAGTACGGGGTCAACCCCGGCCGGTCCGGCTACGACCTCGCGGTCGAAGCCGGGCTCATGCTGGACGGCGCGCGGCGTCTTCTGGATCGCTTTTTCAACAATCCCGCCCGCGACCACGATCGGGTCTGCTTCGCGCTCAATGCCTCGGCGGCGCTCAACATGATCATCCAGGGCCTCTGCCGGCCGGGCGACCATGTCGTTTCGACCATGCTCGAGCACAACTCCGTTCTGCGGCCGCTCTACGAAATGGAACGCGCCGGTGTCATCACGCACGACCTCGTCGCCTTCGACGGGCAGGGATTCGTCGATCCCCAGGACATCGCCCGCGCGATCAAGCCGCACACTCGGCTGGTGATCGTCAACCACGGCTCCAACGTGCTGGGCACCATCCAGGACATCGCGGCGATCGGAGCGGTCTGCCGTGAGAAAGGCGTACTGTTCGCCGTGGACACGGCGCAGACCGCCGGCGTGGTTCCGATCGACATGGCGGCCTGCCACGTCGACGTGCTGGCGTTCACCGGCCACAAGTCCCTGATGGGTCCGACCGGCACCGGCGGCATGGTCGTCGGCCCGGACGTGCCGCTGCGCGCGACGCGCTGGGGCGGCACGGGCGTCGAGTCGGCGGTGCGCACGCATCTCGATTACTTCCCGTACATCGGCGAGGTCGGCACGGCCAACACCGTTGGCATCGCCGGCTTGAAACGCGGCGTCGAGTGGGTGTTGGAGCAAGGCCTGGACAAGATCCGCGCCCACGAGATGGCGTTGGCCGCGCAGCTCATCGAAGGCCTGCGCGGCATCCCGGGCGTGACCCTCTACTGCGCGGACAGCAACCAGCGGCACCTGCCGGTGGTCTGCGCGAACGTGGCGGGATTCGAGTCGCCGCAAACCGGCGAATTGCTCGATGTCGAGCACAACGTCGCAACTCGCGTGGGCCTGCACTGCGCACCACTCGCGCACGTCGGCATCGGCACGACGCCGAAAGGGACCGTGCGGTTCTCGCTCGGTCCCTTCAATACGGCCGCTCACGTCGAAGCAGCGATCGCCGGCATGCAGGACATCGCCGCCATGCGGCGCCCGAGCACCGCCCGCGGTTAGTAGTTAGTTATCTTCTCCAGCGTGATGACCACCCGCCGGTTCTGCGCCCGACCTTCCTCGGTCTCGTTGGTGGCCACCGACTGGTACGGTCCGTAGCTGACCGCGGCAAAGCGCTCGGCAGGCAGGCCGAGTTCG
>JAQULN010000409.1 GCA_028718575.1 Candidatus Krumholzibacteriia bacterium
GGCGTCGAAGTTCTCTCTCAGGGCGCGCCGGGTATCGTCGTCGGCGCGGCCGGGGATGGTGAGGATGGCGCCCGGCTCGGCGCCGTTGGCCAGGGCCGAGGCGTTGTAGAGGGCGGCGTTGAAGCTATAGTTGATGTCGTTGGCGGCGGCGGCGACGGCGCCCAGGCCGCGGTGGAGGTTGTAGGGGTTGTAGTTGCGCCACTGATGGACCTGGTCCGGGGCGTAGCGGACCGGCACGCCGGCGTACTGGTACTCCCAGGCGATGACGGGACCGTCGGGCCGGCCGTCGGCCGTGATGTGGCGCATGAGGCGGCCGCTGACGACCCGCAGGGCCATCGGGCGGGTGCCGAGCTGGTCGTCGAAGAGCCAGAAGCATTCGCCGTCGAGGGCGTAGTGGCCGACGGAGTCGGCGACGAAGCGCTCCCAGGGCAGGTCCGGCCGGGCGAACAGGAGGTCCCATACGGGGCCGGACTCGACGATCCGCTCATCGAGGGTCGAGAGGACCGGGGGCAGGCCGGCGACGCCGGAGATGAGCGAGGAGATGCACTTGTAGACCAGGGAGACCTGGGCGTAAGGGCGGTCGGCGGATTGCTCGCCGCCGAGGCCGCCGATGTCGGCGCCGCTGTCCCACAGGCGGGCCATGGCGCCCATGCCGAGGGACTTGGCCAGCCAGGATTGGATCGTCTTGCGGATCGTCACAGCAGGATGACCTCCGGGGTGGTGGGGTTGTCGGCGGCCATCAGCGCCAGGGCCAGGGCCCAGAAGCGGTCGGCGTGGCCGTCGGCCGTGCGCTCGGCGTCGAACCGGACGTTGCCGGCGGCGGTCGTGGTCTTCTTCACGGAGTGCAGGTCGTTGCGGAGCGCGCGGTCGACGGGGATGCGGATGCGGCGGTCCTCGAAGACGCGGCGGGTCCGCGTGGCCAGGTCGTTCTTCACGGCCAGGGTGAAGGTGACGGGCTCGATGCGGTAGGCCCCGAATTCGTCGCGGGTCTCCTCGGCAAGCTGCGCGCCGAGGCCGGTATCATCCATGCAGACGCGGACCGCCTTGAGCCGGCGGATGAGGTCCCAGAGGAAGCGACGCTGGACGGCGAACGGCTGCTTATTGAGCTTGAGGATCAGACGGCTGTAGTAGACGTCGCCGAGCTGCTCGACGGCGTTGATGATTGTCAGGTCCCGCTTGCGGCCGACGTCGACGCCGATGTAGATAGGGCCGATCACGGGCCACGCCAGCATCGCGTCGGTCAGCGACTCGCTGTCGCACTCCACCGGCATCTCGTCGGACTCGCAGGAGGCGATCAGCTCGTAGGTCAGCCAGGCGGTGGCTTCGTCGAGGAACTTGCACTCGTATTCCTGCTGCCAGGCATCGTCGTCGTCGACCCCTTTGCGGAGGGCGTCGATGTCATGCGGGACGCCGTCGGCCACGGCCTGATAGATATCGACGAAGTGCTTCGTGAAGCCGTTATCGGCGGCGGTAAAGAGGCTGTAGAACTTGTTCTGGCGCCCCTGGGGCGTGGAGACGACGCGGAGCTTATGGCCGCGGGAGACGGTCGGGAACAGGGCCGCCCAGATCTTGGCGGAGTCCTGGTGGAAGGCGAATTCATCGAGGGTCGCGTTGCCGGTGAAGCCCCTGGCCGTCGCCGGGTTGGCGGGCAGGCCGATGATGCGGGCGCCGTTGGGCAGCGAGATCGACAACTGCTTGACGGATGTGTCCGCGAAGAAGTCCTCGTGGATGTCGGAGGCGGCCAGGCTCATGGCCTCGGTGTGGAGCTTGGCCTTCTCCATGAGTTCCTTGCTCTGTCGCTCGCCGGCCGAGAGCATAATCTCGTTGACGCCCGTGCGCGCGGCCTCGAGGACGGCCTCCAGCGCGACGATAAAGCTCTTGCCGACCTGGCGGGCGATGCAGCCGGCCTTGAACCGCGAGGGGTCGGCGAGCCAGCGCTTCTGAAAGTCGTAGAGTTGGACGGCCGGTTGCGTCATGGGGTTGTGATGCCGTATACCTGCTCGCGGATGAGCTTGAGCGTTTCGGGGTCGATCTTCTTGCGGCGGGCGATCACGGTGATCGCGTCGTCGGCGGCCTTGGCCTTGGCCTCCACCTGGCCGCGTCGGTGTCGGTCGGCCTGGATGGCGATGGCGCCGCAGTCGCGGATGGCGCGGGCGACGTCCTGAAGCTGCTTGGCGGTCAGGTCGTCATGGCTGAGCATGAAGTCCAAGCTCAGGGCCGTGGCCATCTCGGCGGCAGCCTTCTGGGCGGCGGCGGCGTTCTCGTCGGTCAGGTCGGCCATAATCGCCGTGACGACCTGGCGGTTGGCCCGCATCCGCTCGATGGCCAGCAGGCCCTTGGCCCAGCGGCCGACGGCCGAATGCGAGAGGCTGTGGCCCTGGCAGGCGGCGTACTCGACGAGGTCCTCGTAGCGAGGCTTGCCGTCACGGGCGCCCAGCCAGTCGTCGGGCCAGAGAGCGTCGACGACCATCCGGGTGAGCGTCTGCCGGAGGGCGGCGGGCAGTTTGTCGATCGTGCTGTGCGTTCGGCGTGGCATCGTAGCGTGCTATATCTCCAGGGCCGGATCGGTCTGGGTGCGGTCGGCGATCTCCTTGCCGGAGGCCGTCAGGGACAGGCACTTGTCCATGAAGACATCCGCGCCGCCGAGACGATCGTCGACGAATTCGACGTAGCCCTTCTGCTTGAGGTAGTGCGCGTCCTTGCGCAGGAGGTCCGGTTCGTAGGCCTCGTCCATCGAGACCATGACGCGGTAGAGCGTGCGGACCAGCAGGGGCGTCGGGTACATGCGGTTGAGCAGCGTCAGGAGCTGGACGCGAGCGTGCTTCATCCTGGCGGCGGCGATGTCGCGGGTCATTGCGGGTCCCTCCGGGGCTGGCGGTTCATCTCGGTGACGACGCTGCGGGTGATGTCGGCGCAGATCTCGGGGAGCTTCTCGGCGACGGTCATCTTGCCGTCGAGGCTCGCCAGCGTCTTCTGCATGTCCTCGAGCTGCCGCCGCTGATAGCCGGTCTCTCGCAGGAACTGCTCGGCGTCGATAAAGCTGCGCTCGCAGTCCACCTTGCAGACGCCCATGCGGTCGCGGAGCGTGGAGATCTGGGA
>JAQULN010000410.1 GCA_028718575.1 Candidatus Krumholzibacteriia bacterium
GGCTCCCGCTCCGGCGCCTCCATCCGCCATCCGCACTTTCAGCTCGTCGCCACCGCAGTCGTTCCCGCCGCGGTCGGCCGCATGATCGAGCGTCAGGAGACCTTCGCCCGAGAGAACGGTCGCCCGCTCTTCGAAGCCATGCTCGAAGACGAGCTATCCGCCGGCTCGCGGGTCATCGCCGTTGCCGATCAGTTCGTCGTCCTGGCGCCCTGGGCGTCACAGGCGCCGTACGAGACCTGGATCGTTCCGCGAACCGCGATCAATTCGTTCCGGGAATTGCCGGACGACCAGACGGCCGCGTTCGCCGTCGTCCTGCGCGACACGCTCCGCCGCCTGCACTGTGGCCTGGACGACCCCGACTACAACCTCATCATCCACGACGCCCCCAAGGGTGACCGAGCCCGCGAACACCATCGGTTCTTCGTGCAGATTCTCCCCCGGCTGATGAGTCCCGCCGCCTTCGAACTGGGCACGGGCGTCTTCATCAACCACGTCCCTCCCGAATCCGCCGCGGCAATGCTCCGTGAGACGCGGTGAAAGTCTGTCTTGCGGTCACTTGATCAGAGTGGCGGTGTACGTGTACTGCGCCCCGCCGGGGTTGCCGTTGTTGGCGTATCGGCCGGCGGCGTTCCAGGTCTCGGTCACGTTGAGCGTATCCGGCGGGGCGAACTCGTACACGGTTTCGCCGTCGCCGTTGAAGTACGTGCCGCTGGAAAACCGCATCTCCTGCCAGAAGCCGATGAGGAGACGATTCCCGTCCGTTCGGACGTTCTTGATCTCGACCGTGTACGTGATCTCGCCTTGTGTCCAGACCTGCCGCAAGCCGACGACCAGAGGCTCGTCGTCGTGCTGAAGAGGCAGACCGTTCTCGTCGATGGTCGCGGTCTCCGGCTGCGCGAGCGTATTGTCCCGCGTCTGGAGGCCGTTTTCCCATTGCAGCAGGTGCAGCGTGCAGTCGCCGGCATAGACGCCTGGAGGAAACGATGTCGTCACGGGCGGCCCGGCGGCTATCGGATCGACCGATGTCGTTCCGCAACCAACCATGAGGAGCATCGCAAGGCTCGCCATTGTCCGTTTCATGGTGTTCGTCCTTTCGAAGTCAGTCCTGGCAACACGGTGCGCCGGCCGGCCCGAACAGAGCCGCGACGGTGAGGGAGCGGTTCCCGTGCGACTTCAACGGCCGTCCCAATCTCGGCGTAACCGCTCCCTCACGGTCGCGGCTCCGTTCACTGCCATCGAAGATCATCTTCCAAATCTGGTAAGTCGCCGAAAGCCGTAGATGGCTGCTTCGCCTGCACCGATAACGCCGACACCGAAAAGCCCACTGGACCCGCTGGAGGTTGTTTGCTGGTACGTGGTCAACTCCGGCGAGGCGTACGGCGTGACGCCGCTGCCGGACCAGCCTCGGCGAGTGTTGCTGAAGCTGTCGTATCGGTAGGCCGGCGCGTAGCAGGAGTAGCCGGTCGTGCCGTTGTTGGCGGAGTAGGTCGCGAAGTTGCCGGTGCGGTTGTAGGTCGCGCCTGTGTCGTACCGGTACATGTAGGTCGATGACGGGCTTCGATACGTGTAGCCGCCGCCGTCGGCGTGCGTTCTGAACTGGGCCATCGCCGGTGCCGCCAGGATGGCGAGGAAGAGACCTGCGGTCGTGAGGGTTCGTTTGTTCATGATCGTTGCTCCTGCTTCTGGTTGTTGAAGGTTTCTCTCGTCCACACGGATCAGAGCGGAAATCGCCGCCCGACCGAACGGGGTCTGTGGGCGGATTTCGGGATTCCGTTGGTATCGGCGTGGCCGATCAGAGCCGCGACCGTGAGGGAGCGGTTCCCGTCCGACTTCGACGGCCGTCCCAATCTCGGCGTAACCGCTCCCTCACGGTCGCGGCTCTGTTCACCGCTTCACCGCCGAGACGGCGGTGCCACAGATTCCTCCGCACGCTTGCTCAGTCCCCAACCCAGTCGCCGATTAACGCCCCGATGGCCACGGCGGCGACAGTCTGGGCGTTACGATTCCAGAACCGCTCGGCCTTTCGCCCCAGGCCCTCCGTTTGCCGGATTCGTATCTCGTTGGAGATCAGAGTCATCGCCGCGGTGCGGTCGGCGCGGGGCAGCTCCGGGGCGAGCATGATCGCGTTCTGGGCCTGGGCGAGTTCGTCGCCCGACATGTTCTTCAAGACCTCTTGCACTTGCACGATGGACATGGCCGTCTCCTTTCCATTCGCGGCGTTCGCTTGCCGCCGCTGGGGTATGGAGCGGGAAACGGCCACAGACCGAACGAGGGTTGGTGGGCGATTTTTGAGATTCCCCCGCACCGGCCGGCCCGAACAGAGCCGCGACCGTAAGGGAGCGGTTCCCGTGCGAGAGTGACGGCCGTCCCAATCTTGGCGTAACCGCTCCCTCACGGTCGCGGCTCTGTTCAAAGCACGCGGCATTAGTCGTGGGCCGGCGCGGAGGATGTCGTCACCGGGCTTGCGGCCTTGGCTTCTTCGAGCATCCGGCGGTACTCGGCGGCCTTCTCCGGCTTGCCCCAGGCTTCGTAGAGGCGAACGATACGTTCCAACGCCTCGATCCCTCGCCGGCGGCGGATGCCGAAGTCGGCCTTGATTCGCGAGAAGCCTATGCGCAACCTCTCGCTCGCGGCAGCCTCATGGGAGGCCATGTCGGTCTACGGCCCACTCAACCGCTTAGACCAACGGCCGATCCATCCAAGCAACAGGTCGATCTGCTTGGCAGTCTTGGCAATCTCACTGGGACCCTGCACAACAGGCTTGACGACATGCGCGATGCGGTTCCGAAGGTCTGGCAACGACTTGAGTTCATCTGCTATGGTGCCGGTTTCCCCGAGCATCTCGATGGCCTGCGGTGAAGCCGCCACCGCCTCGATGAGATGGCCAATCTCGGCGAACGTGGTCAGCGGCATCGTTGTATCCCACGAACAAGCATTGCGCTTCCGCTCAAGTAGCTCGGCCTTGGGATCGGGGCGATCCTCCGTCGGTTGAAGCAGATCGATCCAGGAGTCGTCTGGATGAATCCGGTCCAACGTCGTGGCGAGCAAATACTCAACCTCCGCGACGATGGTAAAAAGCAAGACACGGAATGGCC
>JAQULN010000411.1 GCA_028718575.1 Candidatus Krumholzibacteriia bacterium
TTGCCGGGATATCCTCCGTGTGCCCCAAGCAGTCGACCAGCCCCTCAGCCTGCCAGGCATCGAGGTCCGCCTGGGGGATCGACGCCGGATTCTCCGGATCCGGCTGGCCGACCAGCGAGATCGGCACGCCACGCCCCCACGCACGCAGCAATCGCGCCGCCGCTACGACCTCCCCGATTCCCTTGTCCCAGAGCATCCGCGAGACGACGGCCGCCCGCACGACGCCGGACGGCTCGGGCGTGACCGGGTAGTCGGCGGGGTCCACGCCGCTGCCGGCGATCAGGGTGAATATATGATCGGGAATCCCCGCATGGTGTCGCAATAACTGGCGATCGTCGCGATTCTGTATGATCACCCGTCGCCCCGGCCCCGCTAGCAGCAGCTTGAAGGCAGCCTTGACCGGCTGCCGGAGCAGGCGAACGTCCAACCGCTGCGAGATGAACAAATGCCCAAGGCCGCCCAGCGCGTTGACCACAGCGGGAACACCGGTCAGGCGCGCGGCCAGCGACCCGTAGATGACTGGTTTCACGGCCACATGATGGCACAGGTCCGGCTTGACCTCGCGATAGATCTTGATCAGCTCGCGCAGGATCTTCGTCTCGCGCCAAGGGTCACGACTCCGGCGGCTGAGGGCCAGCGGAATCAGGCGGGCGCCGGTGGCTTCGATCGGTTCGGCATGATCCCGCACCCGCGTCACGACGACAGTTCGCAGCCCCGCGTCGACCGCGGCCTGGACCAAAGGCAACCGGTGCGAACACAGGTACCAGTCTTCCGTGACGAAGAAGAGGATTGTGCGTTCCCTAGTCATCGCGTTGCGGCCTCGCGACGCACTGCACCACTCGACGCCGGTACGCGTACAGGACGAGCGCCGCCAAGCCGAACGATGTCGCGATGACGACGATCAACAAGAGCAGCCGCAGCGACTCGCCGGCGTGCTGGTAGACAAGCGCAACGGCGGCTAGGCTGATCATCATCAAACTGTACATGGTCGTGACCTGGGCGTGAGAGTACCCCATGGCGACAAGTCGCTGGTACAAGTGATGGCGGTGGGCATGATCCAGGCGGCGCTTGCGGCAAGCCCGAATAACCAAGGTCAGACCGGCATCGAAAAGAAAGGCCCACAGAACCAGGACCGGCACGATGATCGGCATACCCGCGCCGCGGCCGGACAGCGCTAGCGCCGTCGCGGCCAGGAGGAAACCGATCGGCAAGCTGCCCGAATCTCCCATGAAGACTCTGGCCTGGGGCACATTGTAGCGGAGAAAACCCAGGCTACCCCCCGCAATCACCGCCGTGAACACGGCGAGATTCGTCTGGCCGCTGAGATGGCCAAGAATTGTCAACGTAACGCAGGCGATCAGGGTCTGGCTGCCAGCCAGGCCATTGATGCCGTCCATGAAATTGAACAGATTGGGAAAGCCCACCAGAAACAGCCAAGCGAGGACCCAGCCTGCGACGCCGGTTGCGATCGGGGGCAACAAGGGAAGCACGATCTCACGTAACTGCAAGGGCGCCAACACCAGGCAAACGCCCATCAAGAGACCTTCGAGCGCCAGTCTAATCAACGCTGACAGCGAGAAGATGTCATCCAGGAATCCGATTAAGGTCATGCCGGCAAGACCGACCATGATGGCCAGCATGATGGCATCGAATCTGAGGGCGCCGACCAGCAGCATAACGCCAATGATCAGAACGAACGGAATCAGGATCCCGAAGCCGCCGCCGCGCGGAACCGGCACCGAATGGGAGCTGCGCAGATTCGGAATATCCATGATCTTGGATCTGAGGAGCACGCGGATCACCAGCGGCGTCATGACCAGCGACAGTACCAGCGCCAGGCCAAAAACCAAAGGCAGGTGAATCAACGGCATCCTCCTTCTATCTGCCGCCGGCAACGGCAACGGCAACATTAGGCGCGCCGGCGCAAGAACGTCAAGGAAGTCGGACCAACGAGCTAAGATTGACAGCGAGGCACTGGCGTTGATACCATCGCGCCGGCGACGGATCTGGCAGTTTTCGCCTCTCCCATGGCGTGCGTAGCGGTACCGGAAGAGTCAGCGGGCAGATGCATCTCATTGCGATCACTGGTGGCTTGAACGTACCGTCCAGACGATACAGGATTCGTGCGCTCGTACCGTATCTGCGCGACGTCGGTATTCAGCTCGACGAGCTCTGCCCTCGCAGCTCGCGGTATCCTCCACGCAGCCAATGGCTCAGGTTGCCTTGGCTGATCGCCGCGTTGTCGGAACGGCTGACCTTCATTGCCAGAGCGCGCGGCCGCGATGCGGTCATTCTGCAACGGGAGTTGATCTCGACGCTGCCGACCATCGAAAGTTTGCTGCCGGGTCCCCGCATCCTGGATGTCGATGATGCCATCTTCCTGCGGCGCCGCGGACGCGCGGCCCGCCACGCTGCGCGATGCAGCACCGGGGTGGTCTGTGGCAACGGCTACTTGGCTGAACACTTCGCCGCTTGGTGCCACCGCGTCGCCGTCATTCCGACTGGTATCGACACCAAAGCCTTGCAGCCGATTCCCGCTCGCGACCCCGAACTGCCGCCCAGCATCGGGTGGATCGGCTCGGCGGCGAACCTGCAGTACCTGCATCCCATTGCGAATAGTCTGCGCCGTGCGCTGGCTGCCGTGCCCGGCTGTGAACTCCATATCATATGCGACTCAGCTAGAGATCTGCCGCCGGAACTGCGCGGGCACATCCGGTTCACTCGGTGGCGCCCGGATATCGAAGTGGCGGAACTCCCACGGTGGAACATCGGCATCATGCCGCTGGCGGACAACAGCTGGACCCGCGGCAAGTGCGCTTTCAAGCTGTTGCAATACTTGGCGGCGGGAATCCCGGTCGTCGCATCTCCGGTGGGCATGAATGGCGAGGTACTGGCCGAGGCCGCAGTCGGCCATGCCGCGAACACCAATGATGACTGGACCTCGGCACTGATCAGCTTGTTGACCGATCCGGACGGAGCCAGGACCATGGGCGCCAACGGCAGACGGTTGGTCGAGCGACGCTATAGTCTGACCGAGATCGCCAAACGCTGGCGGGATACAGCCGGCAGTTGGTTATCCTCGTGAATCATCGC
>JAQULN010000412.1 GCA_028718575.1 Candidatus Krumholzibacteriia bacterium
GTCTACGACGGCGCACCGGCCCACGTCACCGGGTTCATGGCCACGGCCGTCAAAGCGGCGGCTTTCGCGGCCTTGCTCCGCTTCGTGCTGTTGGTTGCCGCCGACCTCGCCGCGTTCTGGTACGGACTGTTGGCGGTCCTCACCGTACTGACGATGACCGCCGGCAACCTGCTCGCCCTGGTCCAGACCTCGATCAAGCGGCTGCTCGCCTACTCGAGCATCGCCCACGCCGGCTATCTCATGCTCGGCCTGCTGGCGATCCTCGCGGCCGGCCGGAGCGGCGATCCCCGCGTCCAGCAGCAGGCCCAGGACGTGATCGACGCCGCGGGCAGCGGCGTACTCTTCTACCTGCTCGGCTACGCCTTGATGAACCTGGCCGCCTTCGGCGTGATCAGCCAGCTCGGCCGGCGGGGCGCGGTCGAGGCCGACCAAGTCGAACACTACCGAGGATTGGCTGCCCGGCAGCCGATCGCAGCCGCGGTGCTGGCCGTCGCCATGTTCTCGCTCGTCGGGATGCCCGGTACCGTTGGTTTCCTCGGGAAGTTTTATATGTTCGCGGCGGCGATCCAGGCCGGTCTGCTGCCGCTGGCGATCTGGGGCGTGGTCAATTCGCTGTTGTCGGCATACTACTACCTGCGGGTCGTCGTGGTGATGTACATGCGGGAAGCGGAACCTGAGCCGTTCGACGGCCGCAATTGGGAATCGGTGATGCTCGCGGCCTGCCTGGCGGTGCTGGTCGTTTTGTTGGGCGTGTTGCCGGCGGTTGCCCACCGGCTGGCGAGCATCGCCTTCGGCACCTTGTTGGGCTGAACCGCCGGCTGCCGTTGCCGAAAGGACCGTCCATGCCCACTTACCAGACGGTCAACCCCGCTACCGGCGAGGTGCTTCAGCAATACGAGACGATGTCGCGCGCCGCGGCCGCAGAGGTGCTGGCCGCCGCGCATACGGCGCAGCCCGGCTGGGCGGCCGTGCCGATCGTCGAGCGGACACGCTCGGTCGGGCGCCTGGCGGCTGTTTTGCGCACCCACAAGGCCGAGTGGGCGCGGCAGATGACGCTAGAGATGGGCAAGCCAATCGGCGAAAGCGGGGCGGAGATCGATAAATGCGCCTGGCTCTGCGAGGTCTACGCCGAGCGCGCGGCGGCGTGGCTGGCCGACGCAGACCTGCAGGCCGATGGGCTGCGGCACCATGTCGTGTATCAGCCGTTGGGGGTCGTGCTTTCGATCATGCCCTGGAATTTCCCGTTCTGGCAGGCGCTGCGCTTCGGCGTTCCCACGTTGCTGGCCGGCAACACCAGCGTGCTCAAACATGCCCGCAATGTGACCGGCTGCGCGCTGGCCCTCGAGCACGCGTTCGCCGAGGCTGGTTTTCCGCCGGACGTGCTGCGCGTCGTGCTGGCGGACCACGCGACGACCGCGGCCTTGCTGGCTGACGATCGTACGGCCGGCGTGTCGCTCACCGGCAGCACCGAGGCCGGACGCGAGATCGCGGCGCTGGCCGGCCGCTGCTTGAAGACTTGCGTCCTCGAGCTGGGCGGCAGCGACCCGTTCATCGTGCTCGCCGACGCCGATCTGGACCGCGCCGTCGAGGGGGCGGTCGCCGGCCGGCTGCTCAACGCGGGTCAGAGTTGCATCGCCGCCAAGCGATTCCTGGTCGAGGCCGCGGTGTATCCGGAATTCTGCCGGCGATTCGCGGCGGCCATGACCGCGCGGCGGATCGGCGATCCGCTCGATCCGGACACCGAGGTCGGCGCGGTGGTCAACGAACGGGAACTCGCGGCTCTGCTCGCAGTGATCGAGGACGCCGTGGCGCAGGGAGCCCGGTTGGTCTGCGGCGGCCGGCGGATCGAGCGCCCCGGCAGCTTCCTGCAACCGACCGTCTTGGCCGAAGCGACGCCGGCGATGCGGGTTTGGCGTGAGGAAGTCTTCGGACCCGTGGCGCCGGTGATGCCCGTCGGCGACGCCGAAGAGGCGGTGCGGCTGGCCAATGCCAGCCGGTACGGACTCGGCGGTTCGGTGTGGACCACTGATCTGGCGCGCGGCGAGGATCTGGCGCGGAGGCTCGAATGCGGCGCCGCGTTCGTCAACAGCATCGTCAAGAGCGATCCCCGCCTGCCGTTCGGGGGCGTCAAGGACAGCGGCCTGGGCCGCGAGCTGGCGTGGTTCGGCCTGCGGGCGTTCACCAACGTCAAGGGCCTGAATATCTACGCGGCGTAGCGGTCTTGACAGCCGTCGCCGAACATGCTTACTTTTGCGGTCCTTTGCGCCATGCATGCAGTCGCCCCGGTCGTTTGGTCGTGACCGGGGGACGCGGGCGTTCCGCTTTGGCGGCGCTCGCGTGGAGGTTTCTTGTCGCTGGCGGCGGCGAGCCCGACGGACTGCATCGTTCGAGGAGGCTACGATGGCCCTGATCAAGATGAGTGTCTACCCGCGCGAAACCACGGGCAAGAACGAGAACCGCCGGACGCGCGCCCGCGGCTTCATCCCGGCCGTTTTCTACGGCCACCATCGCGCGGCGGTCAACGTGCAGTTGGATTGCCAGGAGTTCACCCGCATCCGGCAAAAGACCGCCGGTCGTTCGGTGATCTATGACCTGCAGTTCGCCGGCGGCGGCGAGGAGCCGATGGCCCTGGTGCGGGAACTGCAGCAACACCCGGTCTCCGATGTGATCCTGCACGTCGACCTCTTCGAGATTCCGCGCGGTGAGCCGGTCACGATCGACGTGGCCCTCGTGCTGGAGGGGGAACCGGCGTGCGTGAAGTTCAAGGAGGGCGAGGTCCTGCAACTGTTGGACACGGTCGAGCTGAGCTGTCTGCCGCGCGAATTGCCCGAGTCGGTCCGGATCGACGTATCCAACCTGAAGCTCAACGACAAGCTCTTCGTCAAGGACCTGGTCGTGCCGGTCGGCAAGATCATGGACGATCCCGAGACGCAGGTCTTGGTCGTCAAGCCGGCGTCGCTCTTCGCCGAGGAGGAAGCCGCGCCGGCCGCTACCGAGGGTAAGCCTGAAGGCGCGGACACCCAAGCCGACGAGTAGCCGCCGCCGATCGCCGGCCGCTGCTGCCCGGATCCTTCATGAATGA
>JAQULN010000413.1 GCA_028718575.1 Candidatus Krumholzibacteriia bacterium
GGCCTCGATCGGCGGCCTCGCTAGCTCGACGGTGCTGATCCTGATGGCCAGGCCGGCTCTGTACTGGGCCTTCACCCGGCTGGGCTGGGCGCTGGCCCGCGGTTGGCGGCGCCTTCGCGCCAGTCGGCCAGCCTGCCCGGTCGAATCGGCGGCGACCCGCTGATCTTTTCTCTCTACGGCGGGACACTTTTGGGATATCTTCTCAGCCATGAGCTCCAGCGACCCTCGCCCCGCCGCTGCGCCCACAGGCGACGCGGACGTCTTGATCAAACTGCGCCGGGAACTGCACGCCCACCCGGAGCTCAGCGGCAAGGAGGCCGGGACGGCCGCCTGCCTGCGGGAGTTCCTGCTGCGCTGCCAGCCGCAACGAATCATCGAGCGCCTCGGGGGCCATGGCCTGGCCGCCATGTTCGCCGCCCCGGACGCGGCCGGCGGCCCCACCCTCGCGCTGCGCGCCGAGCTCGACGCGTTGCCCATCCAGGAACACAACCCGCTGCCTTACGCGTCCCGCCGCACCGGCGTCGCCCACCTGTGCGGCCATGACGGTCACATGGCCATGCTCTGCGGCCTGGCCCGCTCGCTGCGCGACTCGCCGCTCGTACGCGGCCGTCTCGTCTTGCTTTTTCAGGCGGCGGAAGAAACCGGCAAGGGCGCCAGCGCCGTCCTGACCGACCAGCGCTGGCAGCAACTGCAAGTCGATCGCATCTTCGCGTTGCACAACATGCCCGGATATCCGCTCGGGGAGATTCTGCTGCGCGCGGGCGCGATCACTGCTGGCAGCGTCGGCCTGGTGATCCGCTTGCAAGGTCGCACGGCGCACGCCGCCTATCCCGAACAGGGCCTCAGTCCCGCCATGGCCATGAGCCGGCTCGTGCCCGGGCTGGTGACCTTGCCCATCGACCTCGAGGCGCAAGGCCATCTCGCGTTGGTCACGGTGGTGCACGCCAGTCTGGGGACGGTCGCGTTCGGCACCGCGCCCGGGGAGGCCGAGGTCATGGCCACCCTCCGCTCCGACAACGAAGCAGTGCTGGCCGAGCTGCGGCGGCGCGCGGCGGCGCTTGCCGTCGCCGAGGCCGATCGCGACGGCCTTGCGTGCGAACTCGCATGGGTCGAGGAGTTCTCGGTCACCCAGAACGACCCGGGAGCGGTCGAGATTGCCCGCCGCGCCGCCCAAGCGGCCGCCCTGCCGACCGCCCACCCGTCGGAGAGTCCATTCCGCTGGTCGGAGGACCTCGGCCGTCTCACCCGCGCGATTCCCGGCGCCCTGATCGGCGTGGGCGCCGGTTCCGAGCAGCCGGTACTGCACGCGCCGGACTACGACTTCCCGGACGCCCTGCTGCCGATCGGTCTGCGCTTCTACCGCGCGTTGCTGGCCGAGCTGGGCATGGGCTAGCGCCCGGAGCCCGGATCAACCGAGAAACGCCCGGACTGCCTTGGCGAAGCGTCGGGCTCCTACCTCGATGCGGTCCGGCGGCATGAAGCTGAAGTTCAATCGCGCGTGGTGCTCGTGGCCGGGATCTGGGAAGAAGGCTCCGCCCGGCACGAATGCCACATCGTCTTCGAGACAACGCGCCAATAGATCGCGCCCGTTGACCTGCGGTGGGAACGTGACCCACAGGAACAGTCCGCCGTGCGGTCGGGTGAAGGTCACGCCGGCCGGCAACTCGGTCGCCAGGACTTCGATCATCCGATCGCGTCGTTCGCGATAGACCTCGATCACGCGGGCGATGTTCGCGTCGAGCCCATGGACGTCGAGGTACGTCGCTACCTGGCGCTGCACGAGGGTGCCCGTGTGCAGGTCGGCGCCCTGCTTGACCATGATGTACCGGCGTAGGAGATCGTTAGGCGCGGCCAGCCAGGCGCACCGCAAGCCCGGGCAGAACGTCTTCGAGAACGTACCCAGGAAGACCACGAGGTCGGCGCGGTCTAACGCTTTCAAGGCCGGCAGCGGCTCGCCTTCGAAGCGCAGCTCGGCGTACGGACTGTCCTCGATCACCGGCACGTTGTAGCGGACGGCGAGATCGAGCATCGCCCGGCGCCGCGCGAGCGACCACGTGCGGCCGCTGGGATTCTGGAAATCGGGGATCGCGTAGATCAGCTTGACGCGCGGCTGGGTGGCGAGCGCCTGCTCCAGGGCGTCCGGCAGCATGCCCTCGTCGTCGGTCGGAATGACGACGAAGCGGGGTTCATAGGACAGCCAGGCGTTGATCGCCCCGATATAGGTCGGGCTCTCGCAAAGCACGACGTCGCCCGCGTCGAGGAACACCTTGCCGGTAAACTCCAGCCCCTGCTGCGAGCCGCTGGTGATCAGGATGTCGTCGGCGGCCACCTGCGTGCCCTGCTTGGCGTTCATGCGCGCGGCGATGTGGCGCCGCAGGTCGGGGTCGCCCTCGGTCGTCGAATATTGCAAGGCGCGGCAGCCCTCGGTTTCGAGCACGCGGCGGGTGATCTCGATCATCTCGGCCGCCGGGAACATCTCGGCGGCCGGCAGGCCGCCGGCGAACGAGATGACCCCCGGCCGATTGGTCAGCTTGAGCAGTTCCCGGATCTCCGAAGACTTGAGAAACTGCATGCGATGGGCGACGGCGGGGCGGTTCTGTGCCATGATGCCTGGTCCTTCCTGCTAGCGAATCCCGGCGGGCGGGAGCGCTGCGGGCGCCCCCGGCTGCCGTCGGCGCGGCGCTCGCGCCGGGTCGGCAACAAAGATGGGCGGCGGCAACCCGCCTGTAAAGCAGGGCAGGGCGGTCTCGTCTTCGCCGCCGCCCGCGTTCAACGGACCGTTGGCACCGTCCCGTGGGCATGCTAGGGTAGCGCGGTTTGTTGCCCCCGGGCGACCAGTCCGACCACCACACGGAAGGAAGGTGTCCATGACCTCGTTCGCGACCTTCGCAGGCTCGAGTGTCGGCAAGAAGGTCCTCGTCGCGGTCACGGGCCTGATGCTGTTCGGGTTCGTGATCGTGCACCTGATCGGGAACTTGACGCTGTTCATTCCCGACCATGGCAAGGCCTTCAACGAATACGCGCACTTCCTGGAGACCCTGCTCCACGGCTGGCTGATCATCGCCTTCGAGGTGG
>JAQULN010000414.1 GCA_028718575.1 Candidatus Krumholzibacteriia bacterium
CACATTGCCGAATTCGCCGTCGCTGCTCTGGCAGGTCGAGCTGCCGGACAACAAACCGTTCGCCTCGGATGCACAATTCGCCGTGATCGGCGGCCAACCGGTCATGCTGGTGGGTTCGGGCCTCGACACGACGGATGGGCGAGCGTATTTGCAGGTCTACTCGGTGAGCGACGGCTCTCACCTCGGCGGTGTGTTGCTCAGCAGCGACAGCTCGCGGCGCAACAAGGCAACCGCGGCTACGCCCGTCGATATCGACCTCGACGACAACCACGACTTCTGCTATGTCGCCGACTTGCAAGGGCATGTCTGGAAGTTGGATTTCCGCGGCAGTACCAATCCGGCGAGCTGGGACCGCTACTGCATGTGGCAGGGCGATGATGAGATCACAGGGCGGCCGACAGCCGCGTACGCCGGTGGCGGCACCATCAACGTTTACTTCGGCACCGGCGCCTATCTGGTCGAGGACGATCTCTCGACGAAGGACAGCCATATCTTCGGCTGCATCTTCGATCGCCAGGACGGCTCCCAGTACGCCACGCTCGTCAACCAGTCCGGCAGTATCAACGACCTCACCGGTCAAGACGGTTGGTACATCGATCTCGAGAATACCGCCGGGGAGCGGGTGACCGAGCCGGCGGTGGTCGTGGCCGGCGTCGTCTTCTTCACCGCCTACGTACCCAGCCAGGAAGTCTGCGCGTCGGGCGGCAACTCGTGGCTCTATCGCCTCGATTACAGCAACGGCTCGGTGCCGGACGACGGCGAGAGCGATGAGTGGGACGGCGAGCGCTGCATCGACCTCGGCCAGGGCGTTGCCTCGCGCCCGGTGGTCGACATCGTCAACGCAGAAGTCATCGTCCAGTCGAGCGACGCCACGATCCACGTGCAGTCGGTCGGGCAGGCGTATTTCCATGTGATCGTGCGCGACTGGCACGAAAATTTCGATTACGTGACCTTGCCGAGCGGGGAATAATCGCGGCGGTCGACCTGAAAGGGGACGGGATCATGCAAATACAGCGCCGAATCAGAAAGCTCAGGGCCGCCGCGGGGAGGCGGCGGTCGCTGGTCATCCTGTTGGCGGCGGCGACCATCGCGACCGTGGCCCTGGCGGCGATCGCCTCGGCCGCGGGTACGAGCGCGCTGGACGCGGGCCGATCGAGCCAGAAACGGCCGCGTACGGGCAAGCCTCCCTTCGCCTGGGTCGAGGGCGAGTTGCAGCGCGATCGCCTCGGCGGTTGGATCCTGACCAACGGTACGCCGTTGCAGACTGCCGGGCGGGTGACGTGGCGCGAGGAAAACGGCGGCGAAACCAGCCCCGCGGCGGGTCGCACGGCGCGTTTGATGGGACAGTGGTACGGCGGCACCTTCCGTGTGCGGCAGGCGACGCTGATCTCGCCGCAACACGTCATCGAACGTCTGCAGCCCAAACCGGAAACCATTCCGGATCAACCCGCGCCGCAACAACCGATGTAAAGCGGCATTGTAGCATCCGGGCAGACAATGGCGCGGCCGCCTTCCCGCAGGCAGGCCGCGTCGTTTTCATATCGAGCGCGAACACCCGCGCCGGCCTGGGCGCGGCGGCGTGGCCGGTCCTTGCAAAGCGCCGCCGTAATGGCCACCATTGAGGCTGAGCGACAGCCCTTGCGGCCGAACCCAGCCCTCAGCCAGGAGGCCTCGCATGGAGATCCGTATCGAGCGCAACGCGAATCCGCCAGCCCCGCCGGCCTGGGACAAGCTGCTCTTCGGCAAGCACATCTCGCCGCACATGTTCATGCTCAACTGGCGCGACGGCGCCTGGCACGACCCGCGTATCGTCCCGGTGGCGCCGCTGCCGCTGCATCCAGCGGCCAAAGTCCTGCACTACGCGCAGGAGATCTTCGAGGGCATGAAGGCCTACCGCAACCCGGCCGACAATTCGCTGCACATGTTCCGGCCGCGAATGAACATCACGCGCTTCAATATCAGCGCCGAACGCATGTGCATGCCGCCGGTCGACCCCGCTCTCTTCCTGCGCGCCCTGGAGATCTTGATCGCCATGGACGGCGCCTACGTGCCGCCCAAACCCGGTTCCCTGTACCTGCGCCCGACCATGATCGGCGATGAGCCCAGCCTGGGCGTGGCCGCGTCGTCGACCTACCTCTTCTACATCATCACCGGTCCGGTCGGCTCTTACTTCAAGGGCGGCATCAATCCGCTGTACCTGAAAGCCGAGACCGAATATGTGCGCTCGGCGCCCGGCGGGGTCGGCTACGCCAAGACGGGCGGCAACTACGCTGCGGCGCTACTGCCGATCAAGCTCGCCCAAAAAGCCGGTTTCGATCAAATCATCTGGCTCGACGCGCTCACCCGCACGCGCGTCGAAGAGATGGGCGCGATGAACATCTGCTTCGTCTATGCGGACCGCGTCGTCACGGCGCCCGTGATGCCCAAGAGCGATACCATCCTCGCCGGGGTCACCCGCGACAGCGTCGGCCAGATGGTGCGCGACCGCGGCCTGCGGTGGGTCGAGGAGTCGCCGGTCCTGGCCGAGATCATCGCCGATGCCGCGAGCGGCGCGCTGCAGGAAGTGTTCTCGTGCGGCACGGCGGCGATCGTCACGCCGGTCGGCAAGATCCACGCCGGCGGCCGCGACGTGACGATCGGCAACGGCGCCGAGGGCCCCTTGACCCGCGAGTTGCGCGAGGCGCTGAGCGCGATCCATGCCGGGGAGAGCGAGGGGCACGCCGAGTGGCGGCATCCGGTGCCGCCGGCCCCCTGAGCCGGCCCCGGCGGGACACGCCGCGCCGTTGCGCACCTCGCCGCGATCGACGAACCTCGCCGCGACAGATCCGCCGGGTTGTGTTACCATGCCGGGCGACCCTAACGGGGAGCCCGGCAGCTCATGCAGAACCTCCAAATCGATCGCCCGCTTGTCTGTTTCGATCTCGAGACCACGGGCATCGATGTCCAGCGCGACCGCATCGTTCAGATCGCCCTGATCCGCATCGAACCGACCGGCCAGCGCCGCTCGTTCACCAGCCTGGTCAACCCCGGTGTGCCGATCCCGGCCGCGGCGACGGCCGTGCACGGCAT
>JAQULN010000415.1 GCA_028718575.1 Candidatus Krumholzibacteriia bacterium
TTCTGGAACAGCTTGCGTTTGTCCATCGCGTCGGCGGCGGCGATGCCAAGTTCCATGCGAATCTGTTTGTGCAGGTACTCGGCGCCGGCTTCGGCTACCTCGACGCTAAAGCCGTGCAGGTAAAGGTAGTCCCGGTAGCGGTCTTCCTTGAAATACTGCGCGGCGACCTGCGAGGCCCTCGGACCGGCGGTGACCACGAAGAAGGCGGCGACGTCGATCTCGCCCGTCTCGCGCGGCCGCCAGAAGTCCGCCAGGCACCAGTGCGGCGGGCGGACCTGTCTGGGGAAGGTGAAGCGCAGCAACTCCTCGGCCGTCGGGGCGGCGGCTGAGGTCGGCGGGAGATAGATGACCAGATCGTCGCCGTCGCTGTTGCAGGGCCAGTAGCCGTAGAGGGCCTGCGGCTGCAGGATGCCCTCGCGATGGCACCGGTCGATGAGTTCGTTATAGATCGGACGGACCTCGCGACGAACGAAGTCCTGGTACTCCAACTCGCCGCGCTTCTGCTTCTTGAACTGCCACTGCACCTGGAAGAGCATGATTTCGTTGATGTAGCCGAGCACCGCGTGCAGATCGATCCGTTGGATGACCCGTGAGCCCCAGAACGGCGGCCTGGGAATGGGACCATCGACGGCGATCGTGCTTCGCCGCGACAAGGGCGCCAAGGCGGGCGCGGCGGCCGTCCGTGCCGCCGGGTGAACGACCTGTCGGGGCGGAGCGGCGATGGACTGCCCTTGGGAGAGACGGTTCATCAGGGCCAGGCCCTCGAAGGCGTCCTTGGCGTAGGCAACCTCGCCTTGATACAGGGGCCGCAAATCGTGCTCGACGTAGCCGCGAGTGAGAGCCGCCCCGCCTAGTATGACGGGGACCTTGATCCCGCGTTCCTCGAGGACCTGAAGGTCATCGTGCATGACCAGGGTGGACTTGACCAGCAGGCCCGACAGGCCGATGGCGTCGGCCTTGTGGGCCTCGTAGGCGTCGATGACGTTCGTGATCGGCTGCTTGATGCCCAGGTTGTAAACCGTGTAGCCGTTGTTGGTCAGGATGATGTCGACCAGGTTCTTGCCGATGTCGTGCACGTCTCCCCGGACGGTGGCCAGGACGAGGCTGCCACAGCTGCGGTTCTCCACGCGCTGCATGTGCGGTTGCAGGTGTGCCACCGCGGCCTTCATCGTCTCGGCCGAAGAGAGCACGAAGGGCAACTGCATCTTGCCGGCGCCGAAGAGGTCGCCGACCACTTTCATGCCCTCGAGCAGGAAGGTGTTGACGATCTCCATCGGCTCGTGGTGCCGCAGGGCCTCGTCAAGGTCCTCATCGAGGCCAACGCGGTTGCCGTCGATGATCCGCCGCTTGAGCCGCTCCTCGACAGGCAGGTCGGCGAGCGTGCGCTCTTCGCCTGGGTCTTCGCCTTCAGTAAAGAGATTGATGAACTCGTGCAGGGGGTCGTAGCCCTCGCGGCGATGATCGTAGATCAGGTCGAGGGCCGCCTGCCAACGTTCCTCGCTGATCTTGTTTTGCGGCAGGATGGAGCCGGCATGGACGATGGCCGCGGTCAATCCTCGCTCCTGAGCCTCGTGCAGAAAGGCGGAGTTCAGCACGGCGCGGGCGGCAGGGGCCAGGCCAAAGCTGACGTTGGAGACGCCGAGGATGCATCCGCAGCGAGGAAACTCGCTCATCACGCGTTCCACGCCGTCGAGCGTCTCCCGAGCCAGTGCCCGGTCGGCCTCGTTGCCGGTGGTTATCGGGAAGGTGAGGCAGTCGAACAGGATGTCCTCCTCGGGGATGCCCTGTTCATTGACCAGGAGGTCGTGAAGCCGCCGAGCCACTTCGATCTTGCGTTCGGCGACCTTGGCCATGGCCTCGTCGGGATCGTCGTCGATGGTCAAGGCAACGACGGCGGCGCCGTACTTCCGAAGCAGTTCGCTGACGCAGCGGAGCTTGGCCCCGCCGTCCTCCAGGTTCACCGAATTGACGATGCACTTGCCGCCGGCCCTCTTGAGGCCCGCTTCGATGACTGCCGGCTCGGTCGAGTCGAGCATCAGGGGCGCCACGACCTCGCGGGCATATCGGGCGGCAACGTTGTCCATGTCGGCGACGCCGTCGCGGCCGACGTAGTCTACGCAGACGTCGAGCACGTGCGAACCGTCGCGGACCTGTTCACGGCCGACTTCGACCAGGGCGTCCATGTCGCCCTCGACAAGGAGTCTCTTGAACTTGCGGCTTCCATTGGTGTTGCTGCGCTCGCCGACGATAAGGAAGCTGTTGTCCTGCCGGAAGGCTGCGGCCTGATAGAGGCTGGACACGCCTGGCTGCGTGTCGGGGCTTCGTCTGGCCGGCTTGAGCCCGTGTACCGCCCTGACCACCGCGGCGATGTGGGCCGGCGTTGTGCCGCAGCAGCCGCCGACCATGTTGACGCCGTCGAGAACCACGAAGTCCCTCAGCCAGCGGGCCAACTCCTCGGGGGTCAGGACGTAGTGCGGCTTGCCGTCGACGATCTGGGGCAGGCCGGCATTGGGCACGACGCTGATGCACCGCGCGCAGTGTCGGCTGAGGTGGCGAACGTGCTCGGCCATCTCCTGCGGACCCGTCGCACAGTTCAGGCCGACGACCTGCCCCTGCGGGTAGGATTCGATCGCCACCAGGGCAGCGGCGGTCTCCGTGCCGACCAGCATTGTGCCGGTGGCTTCCATGGTGACCTGGACGATCAGCGGCACCTCTCGGGCCTTCTCTCGCATGGCGCGGGTCGCGCCGCAGATGGCCGTCTTGGTCTGAAGGATGTCCTGGCAGGTCTCGATGATCAGGGCATCGACGCCGCCGTCGAGAAGGCCGCGAGCCTGTTCGGCGTAACTCTCCTCCAGGATGTCGAACGTGGTCTGGCCGAGCGAGGGCAGCTTCGTTCCCGGGCCGATCGAGCCGAGCACGAAACGGGGGTTATCGGGTGCCGAGAACCTCTCCGCGCAGCCTTTGGCCAACCGGGCGGCGGTTCGGTTCAAGGCGTAGGTCTGATCCGCCAGGCCGAACTCGGCGAGAACGAGCTTATTCGCTCCGAATGTGTTGGTCTCGATGCAGT
>JAQULN010000416.1 GCA_028718575.1 Candidatus Krumholzibacteriia bacterium
GTCGTCGCGACGTTCCTGGCCGCGGTGGCCGGATCGGAAACCCTTCTTTTGGTCCTGGTGAAGGACGACGGGTTCTACTACCTGCAACTCGCTCGCAATATTGCGCTCGGAAACGGGGCCACATTCGACGGCATTGCGCCGACCAACGGCTTCCATCCCCTCTGGACCATTCTTTTGGCGCCGGTGTTCTGGTTCGAGTTCGCCTCTCCTTATACTCCCGTCCGCATTGCGATCGCGCTTGCGTTGGCCATCCATATCGCCGCCGGCTGGGCTGTTCGTCGCGCGGCCGCCCGTTGGACGGACACCGCGACAGGGAATCTCGCGGGGCTCTTCTATGTTGCGAATCCGCTCGCGCTCTACGTAGTCGTTTCGGGCATGGAGTCGCCCTTGCTCGGTCTCTTGGTCGCGCTGCTCGTCGCGGAATCGATTGCCGTTCAACGCGGCGAGACTTCGCTCGCAAAGCGGTCGACCATGGCGCGCGTCGGCGTCCTGTCGGGCTTGTGCATCCTTACCCGCACCGACGCCGTCCTTTTAGTCGCCTTGGTGCTGGCCGCGGCGGTCTTGCTGCCGGCCGGTTCAGCGGCGCCGAGCCCGGCGGTGCGCTGGCGAGGCGCCTTCCGCGCGGGAATCGTCACGCTCGTCCTCTTGAGCCCGTGGATCCTGTGGAATCTGCTCCGATTCGGCACCGTGGTGCAGGTGAGCGCGCGGGCCCATCGTATCCACGCAGTCTCCCAGCGGGCCGCGGGCGAATCGGAGGGCTTCGAGCGGCTCGTGACGGTGGGCCACTCGCTGGCGAGCACCGTGTTGACGACGATCAGCGGCCGCACCGGCGTTCCCGCCGCGGTGATTGCCGGCGTGCTCGCGGTCGGCGCGGCGGTCCTCGTCTGGTGGATCGCGTCGTTGGTGGCCGATCGTGAAGACCGCCGCCAGCTTGGCGAGCGGCTGCGCTGGTTCGCCGCGCCGCTTCTCTATGCGGCTGGATTTCTAGCGGCGGCCTTTTTTATCCTGGGGCACATCCGCTCTTGGTACATCGCGGGCCCGCTCGCCGTTGGCTCGATACTCTGGGCCTTGCCGGCGTACTACGCGTTGCGCCAACACGCGCTCCGGCTGCGCGGGCGGATCGCCGCCGCGATTGTGGCGGCGGCCGTCGTCGTAGCGATGCTTCCGCTCGGTCGCGTCTTTGCGGGCGAGTTCATCCATAACTTGACCTTGGTCCAGTGCTGGCGGGAGGCGGCCGAGTGGGTCGGCGCGCACGTTGAACCAGGCGCGAGGGTCGCCTCGTTCAATTCTGGCACCTTCGGCTATCTGTCGCCGCGGACCGTGGTGAACCTGGACTGCGTGGTCAACAACCGCGCCATCCCCTGGCTCGAACAGGAGCGCCTGATTCCGTACCTGCGCGAGGACCGGATCGGCGTCATCCTTGACGATCCTGGTTATGTGAAGCGGTACTTCACGGCCTACGGCGGCGAGAACTGGCGCGACGTGGTGGCGCCGGTCGACACGCTTGCTTCCGGCCTCGTCGTCTATCGCGTGCGCCAATAGCGGGACGTTGTTGCGGGCCGAATCTCATTTCAGTCCCAGTTTCTTGAGCCGGCTCTGCAGCGTGGTCGGTTTGAGGCCCAGCAGCGCTGCGGCGCCGTTGGTGCCGTAGATCTTGCCGCCGGTGCGTTCGAGGACCGAAGACAAATAACCGCGTTCGACCTCGCGCAGGCTCGCGATCGGCCCGGCGCCGACTTCGGGGAGCGCCGGGGTCAACGCAGCCGCAGGCATCGCCGGCGAACCCGGTTCGGCCACATGCGGCACGTCCAGCGTTCCATGGGGTTTGAGGATGGCGGCCCGTTCCAGCGTGTTGACCAGTTCCCGCACGTTGCCGGGCCAGGAGCGTTTCTGCAGGACGCGCCTGGCCGCTTGCGTGAGCTGCCAGGGTCCGCGGCCGGTGCGGCGGGCTTGCTGATCGAGCAGATGCTCCGCCAGCGGTACGATATCCTCGCCGCGGTGCCGCAGAGGCGGCAACGTCAATGGAAACACAGCCAGGCGGTAGTAGAGATCCTCGCGGAATCGCCCGGCGCGAACCGCGGCCTCGAGCTGGACATGGGTGGCCGCCATCACGCGCACGTCGACCTTCACCGTGTGGTCGGCGCCGACCGGCTGGAATTCGCCTTCCTGCAGGACCCGCAGCAGCTTGGCCTGAGCGGCCAGGGGCAGATCGCCGATCTCGTCGAGCAGCAAGCAGCCGCCGTTGGCCGTCAGGAACCGCCCGCGCCGGTCGCGCACGGCGCCCGTGAACGCGCCGCGCGCGTGACCGAATAGTTCGCTCTCGATCAGGTCGGGCGGCAGGGCGGCGCAGTTGAGGCTGACGAACGGTCCTTCGCGCCGTCCGCTCCAGGCGTGAATCGCACGGGCCAGCACCTCCTTGCCGGTGCCTGTCTCACCCTCGATGAGCACGACGCTGTCGGCTTGCGATACCAGACGGGCCTGGCGAACGAGGTCGAGCATCGCCGGCGAGCGGGTCTGTTCGAGCCAGGCGCCCTCGGGATCGTCGCCGGCCGCCTGGGTTTCGAGGCGGCGCTGCTCGACCAGGTTGGCGCGGTAGCGTTCCAGCAGGCGGGCTTGCTCGGCGTAGAGCATCGCCAGGGCGACGATCTGGCCGTAGATTTCGGCCAGAGCCACCGTTTCGCGGTCGTACAGACCGCAGACGGTGCGGTCGAAGGTCATGACGCCGAGGGTGCGATCGGCCGCGTGCAGCGGAACCACCATGCAGGAGTGGCCGTGCGGCAGTTCGAGGACCGCATCGTAGGGGTCTCCCTCGCCGGTCTCATGGTCGTGATCGTGGTCCTCGAGGACGACGGCGCGCCTGGTCTCGATGGCGCGGCGCACGGCGGGGAACTCGCTGACCGGGATGCTGTGCCGGCGGACGCGCTCATTGGCCAGCGGACCGTGGGCGACGCGGACGGCCAGACGCTCGCCCTGCAGGTCGAGGATCGCCGCGAGATCATGCGGAATCAGATCCGCGAGCGACGCGAGGGCGCGGGCGAGGACCTCGTCGATCCGCTCGGGCTGAG
>JAQULN010000417.1 GCA_028718575.1 Candidatus Krumholzibacteriia bacterium
ATCGTGCATGGTCGCGCCGTGGTAGCCGCGCTCGGCCAGGAGGTTCGCGGCCACAGCCAGGATATCCTCGCGGCGCTGGCGCCATGAGTCATCGCGAGAGCTGGCGGGGTGGTGCTTGATCATCTGCTCGCGGATCCTGTCCGATGTGAATCCTGATTCATGAACGACAATTCATGAATAATCATTCACGACTCGATACGCAAGGACAATTTGGTTGTGCCGTCGAGATTGTTGCTGACCGGCGCCTAACGCAGCACTCGGAGCGGACTTGGCGGGCAGGTTGGTACTCAGCTCGCAAACGCATCGTTAACAGCAGGTTGCGCCGGTCAGCAACAATCTCGACGGCACAACAGAACAATTTCGCCGTGGTTGCGGGATTCTATGGACTGGGGCGCAACGGGTCGATCAGTAAGGAAAACAACAAGTTAGGCATTCCCGTAAATGGGTTGTCATCTTTTCGCTTGGCGAGAACCAGGAAAAGCTCCCGGGACGCCCCCAGGACGGCGCTGGCCACCAGCTCGACATCACAGGCTCGCAGCTCGCCGCACGCGTGGGCTCGTGCCAGGTTCGCGATCAATAGCCGGCGGTGGTTGGCTTTCTCGTCGTGCGACTGCTCCAGTACCGCGTCGAGGTTATCGTGGTAGATGCGCATGAAGTCGCGGTTCAGGTTGAAATGGTGGGCGATCACGTCCAGCGTGGCGCGCAACTCCGTGAGCGGCGGCAATTCGCGCTGCTGGACCTCGGCGATCAACTCGTTGATGCGGTCGAGATGACCGGCCAAGATTGCCGCGAAGATGTCGTCCTTGCTGGCGAAATGTTTATAGAGGTATCCCACCGAGACCTCGGCGCGGGCGGCGATGGCCTGCATGGTGGCGGCGTGGAAACCCTGCGCGGCAAAGAGGGCGGTCGCCGCGTCGATGATCGCCTGGCGGTGCCGCGCGCGGTCCTCGCGGCGTGGGGGGCGGGCCGAGGTGGTGTGCGGGTCGGTCATGATACGGCTACTTGCTCTCGGCCGAGGCCAGCCGGCCGGCCAGGCAGATCTCCTGGCGGATAGATAGCATCCGCGGGGGCGGATGGGAAGGGCGGGGGTCGTGATCGATCTTCGTATGGCTCGTGAAGCGGCGATACGTTTCGCCTGCGGGTCTTGGAATATTCCCCTGGCAATACAGACAAATGTCTGCTATATTCCGGAGGCGCCCCACCCGCGCGCAGGAGGTGCCCCGTGCCGCTCGTTGCCGCCGCCGCCGCCATCGCGCCCGCCGCGCTCGCCGAGGTCCTGGCCCATCCCGCGCTGCGGCGCCTGTGCGCCGGCGCATCGTGTCCGTCGCCCCTGGCCGCGCCCGCGGCGGCCCCTCAGGCCGCGCCCGTGGCCGCGCCGGCCTGGTCCCGTGCCGAACTCAGCGGCCGCCTCTGCGAACTGGGCCCCGGCCGCGAGCCGGCGGTCCTGACCGCGGCGATGGCCCTGGTGCGCGACGCGCAACGCGCGGGCGAGCCGGCGGTGTGGATTTCCCTGGGCAACGATCTCTTCTACCCGCCCGACGCGGCGGCCGGCGGGGTCGACCTCGCGGCGTTGCCGGTCGTGCGCGCCCGTGATCTCGCCGCAGCCGGCCGCGCCGCCGACCTCCTGCTGCGGTCGGGCGCCTTCGGCCTGGTGGTGGTGGACCTGCTCGCGGCCGGCGAGCGCGCCGTGCTGCCTGTGCCCTTGCAGAGCCGCCTCGTGCAACTCGCGCGGCGGCACGACGCGGCGGTGCTCTGCCTGCGGCGGGCGGGGCCGGAGGCGCCGTCGCTGGGCTCGCTGGTCTCGCTGCGGGCCGCCGCGACCCGGCGCCGGGTGGGCGATGGCCGCTACCTGTGCCGGGTGGACGTGCGCAAGGACAAGCGCCGCGGGCCCGGCTGGTCCTGGCAGGGGGTGTGGCGTGGGGCGGATGGATTGTGCTGAACGCGGCCTGCCGACGGCGCTGGCCGGCCAGTTGCAACGGGGGTGCGACTTGGCGTCCCCGCCCCGCCTGGCCTGCGTCGACCTGCCCGCCTGGCCGCTGCAGCTCTTGCTGCGGCGCGAGCCGGCGTGGCGCGCCCTGCCGGCCGCCGTGGTGGCCGCGGACGATCCCCGCGCGCCGCTTCTGTGGGTGAACGAGGCGGCGCGGCGGCGCGGCGTCCTGCCGGGGCTGCGCTACGCGGCGGCGCTCTCGCTGGTCCACGACCTGCGCGCCGGCACGGTCACGGCCGGCGAACTGGCCGCCGCCGGGGAGCGATTGCACCGCCACCTGCTGCGCTACAGCCCGCGCGTGGAAGCGGCCGCGCACGAGCCGGGCGTGTTCTGGCTCGATGCGCGCGGCCTCGAGCGCCTGCACGGCTCGCTCGCGGCCTGGGCCGCTCGTTTGCAGCGATCGCTCGCTCGCGGGGGCCTGGTGGCGGCGGTGGCGGTGGGCTGGTCGCGCTTCGGCAGCTACGGCCTGGCGCGCCGCCGCGGCCCCGGCGTGACCGTGGCCGCCAGCCAGCAGGCCGAGCTCGCGGCGCTGCGCGAGGCGCCCCTGGATCGCCTGCAGCTCGACCCGCGACTGCGCGACCAGCTCGACCGCCTCGGCGTGCGCACCCTCGGCGCGCTCTGCGACCTGCCGGAAGCGGGGGTGGGCGCGCGCTTCGGCGCGGCGGCCGCGGCGCTGCACCGCCTCGCGCGCGGCGCGGCGTACGATCCCCTGCAACCGTCGGCGCCCTGCGATCCGGCCGCCGCCTGCGAGGTGCTCGAGACGCCGGAGAGCGACGCCTGGCGGCTGCTCTTCGTGATCAAGCGCGCGCTGCATCCGCTGTTGGACCGTCTAGCCGACCGCCTGCGCGCGGTCGCGGTCCTCGAGCTCGAGCTGTGGCTGGACGATCGCGCTCGCACCCGCCTGCGCGAGGAGTTGCGCCCGGCCTCGCCCACGCTCGACGCGGTGCTGCTGCTCGAGCTGGTGCGTCTGCGCCTGGAGGGGCTCGCCCTCGCGGCGGGCGTCGAGCGGGTGATCCTGCGCCTCGAGGAAGCGCCGGCGAGCGCCGTGTCCCTCGACCTCTTCCACCAGCAG
>JAQULN010000418.1 GCA_028718575.1 Candidatus Krumholzibacteriia bacterium
GAGCTGACCGGCCTGCGTCTCGGTGTCGCCGTCGACGGCGGCGGCGCGGCCCTGACTGCCCCAGGACTCGTTGCCGAGCAGTTCCAATCGCGACAGGCCGCCGTGGACCAGCAGGCGGGTCGCCGGTGTTACGTCGTACGCAGCGGCAAGACGTCCCTGGTACTCCTTGCGCTCCTCGTCGCGCTCGTGCGGATCGTTGGCGACGTAGGCGCGGGCGCCATCGCTGCCGCGGAAGCTCAGCCGCAGCTCCGAGGCGAGCCGGCCGATGCTGTAGGTGCCGCCCAGCCAGAACTCGTTGATCCGGGACTTGTCGACCGCTTGCACTTGCGGCGGACTGTCGCCGTGAACGAACGTGCCGCGCAGCAAGCTCGCTTTACTGCCATCGCGGCGCAGATCGCTGGCGCCGAGTTTGATCTGCAGTCCGTCAGCTACCTGGTAGCGAAAGTCGAATGCGCCGCGCTGCCAGCTCAAATGCGGCGTGGCGCCGAGCGCCGGCGGCGCGGGAGGGTCCTGGAAGTCCGCCGCCCGCACTTCGCTGTCGCGGTCGTAGTAGAGGTCGTGGGCGCTGTAGTTGATGCGGACGCCGTAGACCCCGGGCAGCGTGGTCGCGAATCCGAGGTCTCCGGCCAGGCCGGAACCCTCCACATTGCCGCCTGCACCGCGCCAGGCGATGCGGCGGCTCGTAACCCCGTCGAGGCGGTGATAGCCGAACAAGCCGTAGCCGAAGATGTCGCCGAGCAGCGACCAGTCCTCGGCGGGCTTGGTCTGGTCGCCGCGGACATCGTTGACCAGCAGCGTGGCGGTGGCGTGGCTCGTCTGGCCGATTTGATCGCCGTCCGGCGCCCAGATCCGCTGGACCTGCGCAGGGAGTTCGTCCGCGCCGGCCGTCGTCGGCAGCCAGAAGGCCGGAATCGCCGCCAGAGCCACGATCGTCATGAGGCAGCTTCGCATGATCCAGCCTCCTTTAGCGGTCCCAGAAAGTAGGCGACACGTTGGATCCGTGCACGTCCCGGTGGCAGTCGTAGCAGCGCGCCTCGCCGGCGAGCAGACCCTCGTGGCTGAAGCGGCCCCAGTCGCCCCAACCGTCGGCGGCGCGGAAGGTGACCTCGAAGTGGCACTGCAGGCAGAGGCCGTTGCCGTCCTGGTTGAGCAGTTTGTCGTGGTGCGAGCCGTGCGGCCGGTGGCAGCTCAGGCACTCCTCGCCGCTGACGGCGCTGTGCTCGAACACGAACGGTCCGGCCATTTGCGGATGACAGCCGAGGCAGGTCTGATTGACCCCGTCCCAGGCGGCGGGATCCGGTCCGCGATGGTGATCGTGGCAATCGGCGCACGCCAGGTGTCCCTCGAGCACGCGATGCCGGAAGGGCAACCGGAAATCCGCCACCACCGCGCTGTGGCATTGCAGGCAGAACTCGCTGCGGTTGCGGAAGTCGGCGGCGGGGCGGGTCTTGCTGCCGTAGTGGACCTGGTCGCCGTGGCAGTCGGCGCAGGAGATCCCGGTGCCGGCATGGGGACTGTCGGCATAGTGCAGGTCCATGCTCACATGGCACTGCGTGCACATGGCCGCCCGCTGGTCGCCGCTCAAGCCGCGCAACACCGCGCCGGTTACGATCCAGCCGTCGCCGCCGCCCTCGACATGCCCGCTCGCGGGACCGTGACAGGCCTCGCAGCCGTAGACACCGGAGCCCGCGACGCCCAGGCCGCGCTCGGGGGAGTGAGCGGAGTGCTGGTAGAACGCGACGATGTCCTCATGGCACATCGCGCAATCCTGCGACCCCACATACGTGGCGGTGGCCGGCACCTCGAAATGGCCGAGGTGGTCGGCTGCGCCGGCGGCCTGAACCGCCAGAATGATGGCGCTCCCGACAACGATTCTTAAATACCCTCGCATGGGAACCTCCCGGGCAACGTGGTCCAGGGTTGAGCTTCGCTCACAATAGCGGACGGACGGGGTGGACTTCAAAGCTTGAATTGCTCGAAATGATACAAAAAAGGTAGACCCGATCAGTTAAGTATGAATTGTGCGCGGATCGTGGTCGCCGACGCGTTCTCGAGCCGTCGCTCGCGGTTGTCGGCGTCGCGTGCGAACTTGTCCGCAGTACTGATTCCGCGCGAGCGAAGGGAACCAATCATGGACTGGTCGAGGAACCGACTCTGCCGGCTTTTGGGGATCGACAGACCGATCATCCAAGGCGGGATGGTCTACATGAGCGGGGCGAAGCTCGCCGCGGCGGTGTCCAACGCAGGCGGCCTGGGTTTGCTCGGATCGGGCAGCATGCGCCCGGACGTCTTCGCCGAGCAATTGGCCAAGTGCCGCGAGGCGACCGACCACCCGTTCGGTGTCAATGTGCCGTTGCTCTATCCGCACAGCGGCGAAATCGTCGATGTGGCGCTGGCTGCCGGCGTGCGCTTATTCGTCACTAGCGCCGGCTCGCCCCGGCGCGTCATTGGCAAGCTGAAGGAGAACGGCTGCACGGTCCTGCATGTGGTCGCCACGCCCTCGCTGGCGCGCAAATGCGAGGAGGCCGGCTGTGACGCGGTCATCTGCGAAGGCTTCGAGGCCGGCGGCCACAACGGTCGCGAGGAGCTGACCACCATGGTCCTCGTGCCGCAGTGCGCGGCGGCGGCGTCGATTCCGGTCGTGGCCGCGGGCGGCATCGCGACCGGCGCGCAATGGGCCGCGGCCATGGCGCTCGGCGCGGACGGTGTGCAGATCGGCTCCCGCTTCGCGATCACGCAGGAATCGAGCGGCCATGCGGCGTTCAAGCAGCGGGTCTGCGACGCCGGTCCCGACGCGACGATGCTCATGATGAAGCGCCACGTGCCGGTGCGGCTCTTGCGCAACCGCTTCGCCGCGGAGGTGGCCGCGCTCGAGGAACGCGGCGCATCGCGGGAGGAACTCGTCGCCTATCTCGGCCAGGGCCGCGCCCGGCGCGGCATGCTCGAGGGAGATCTCGAGGACGGCGAACTGGAAATTGGCCAGGTCGCCGGTATGATCGACGATATCCCGACCGTGGCGGAGGTCATGGCGAGGTTGGAGTCAG
>JAQULN010000419.1 GCA_028718575.1 Candidatus Krumholzibacteriia bacterium
TTCCGATCTGGTTGCAGGCCGGTTCAACGCTGCTGCGCGACGGCGCCACGCGCGGTGCGTTCGCCGAGCCGGAATTCCGGCGGGCGTTCGCGTTCTATGTCAGCCTGTATCAAGACGGCCTGGCGCCGCCGGTGAGCAACAACGAGGTGGCTAACCTCTACCAGGAATTTGCGCGCGGCACCTTCGCGATGTACATCACGGGCCCGTGGAATCTGGGCGAGTTCGAGCGGCGGCTGCCTGCCGCGATGCAGGACCGATGGGCCACGGCGCCCTTGCCCGGCCCCGACCCGCAGACGCCGGGCGTCTCCCTCGCCGGCGGCTCGAGCCTCGTGCTCTTTCGCGCAGGTGAACGGCAGGACGCGGCCTGGCGCTTCGTCGAGTTCCTGTCCGCCCCCGCCCAGCAGCGGCGGTTCTTTACGTTGACGGGCAACCTGCCGGCGCATCGCGCCGTCTGGGACGACTCCGACCTGGCCGGGCCGCGCATCGGCGCCTTCGGTGCGCAGCTCGAACGCGTGGTCGCGACGCCCAAACTGCCGGAGTGGGAGCAGATCGCCGACCAGGTCTGGCGGCGTGCCGAACAGGCGGTACGCGGCGGGGCGACGCTCGACCAGGCGCTCGCGGCGCTCGACGCCGACGTCGACCGCATCCTCGCCAAGCGCCGCTGGCTACGCGAACGGGCAGCGACCGCGGCGAACGCCGCGGCGGAGGCGCGATGAGCACCGGCTGCGCCCGCGCCCAGGCCCGCGCGGGCTGGCTGTTCATTGCGCCGGCCCTGCTGTTATTAGTGACCTTCTTCGTCCTGCCGGTCGTGGCGGGGCTTCTGCTCAGCCTGACCGACTTCGACCTCTACGCCGTGGCCGATCCCGGCGCGGCGCGCTTCGTCGGCTTGCGCAACTTCGCCGCGGTCTTGGCCGACGACGCGTTCTGGCGCGCCTTGGCCAACACCCTCACCTTCGTGCTGATCGGTATGCCGCTGTCGCTCGCGGTCTCGCTGGCGGCCGCGCTGCTGCTGGATCACCGCCGCGCGCGTCTGCGCGGTCTGTTCCGCACGGTCTATTTCGTTCCGGTCGTCACCACGCTCGTGTCGGTCGCCATCGTCTGGCGGTACCTCTATCACCCGCGCTACGGTCTGTTGAACTATGGCCTCGAGCTGCTGGGCCTCGGCCCGATCGACTGGCTCGGCGATCCGCGCTTCGCGATGCCGGCGATCATCCTGCTCGCGGTGTGGAAGAACTTCGGCTACAACATGCTGATCTTTCTGGCGGGCTTGCAGACCATCCCCGACGAACTGTACGAGGCCGCGGCGATCGACGGCGCGGGGCCCTGGCAACGGTTTCGCCACATCACGCTGCCGGGTCTGGCGCCGACCGCGCTGTTCGTCGGCGTGACCACCCTGATCGGGTATTTCCAGCTCTTCGCCGAGCCGTACGTGATGACCCAGGGTGGGCCGCTGGGCGCCACGCGCAGCCTCGTGCTGTTGATGTACGAGGAAGGGTTCCGCTGGTGGCGCATGGGCATCGCTTCGACGGTCGCCGTGCTGCTGCTGGTGATCACGGTGGTCGCCGCCCTGGTGCAGCTGCGACTGCAGCGGAGGTCGACATGACGCGGCGCCGCCTCGAGACCGTGTTGCTGCATGCGGCGCTGCTGACGGTGGCGCTCGTGACGCTGGCGCCGCTCGCGTGGATGGTATCGGCGTCGTTCATGGCGCCGGGGGAGGCGAACGAACTGCCGCCGCCGCTGTTGCCGCGCGCGCCCACATTCGCCAACTACGCGGCGTTGTTCACGCGTTTGGACATGTGGCGCAACTTCTTGGCGAGCGCCGTCATCGCGGTCACGGCCACGGTCGGCTCGATCCTGGTCAATGCGCTGGCCGGCTATGCGTTCGCCAAGCTGCGGTTCGGCGGCCGCGACCGCCTCTTCGGCAGCCTGGTCGTGGGTCTGGTGGTGCCGGCGCAGGTGGCGATGCTGCCCTTGTTTTTGCTCTTGCGCGAGCTGCACCTGGTGAACACGTACGCGGGCGCGCTCGTGCCGTACCTGGCGAGCGTCTTCGGCATCTTTTTGATCCGCCAGTACACGCTGAGCGTGCCCGACGAGCTGCTCGATGCGGCCCGCATCGACGGCGCGGGCGAGCTGCAGGTTTTTCGAATGGTCGCCTTGCCGGTGATCAAGCCGATCCTGGTGACGCTCGCGGCGTTCACCTTCCTGAGCGCGTGGAACGACTTCATGTGGCCGTTGATCATCCTGTCCGACAGCGCCAAGCACACGCTGCCGGTGGCGCTGGCCAATTTAGTCGGCGAGCACGTGCAGGACACCGAGCTGATGATGGCCGGGTCGTTCCTGACGATTCTGCCGGCGCTGATGGTGTTCCTGGTTTTTCAACGCACCTACGTGCGCGGCATCATGGCGGGAGGGATCAAGGGGTGAAAGCGCCGGCGGCCGTCCTGGGCTTGCTGCTGCTCGTGGGTTGCCGCGCCGATCAGCCTCCGCAGGCGCTCGGCGATCCGGCTGCCTGGACGGCGCACCCGGCCGATGGGGTCGCGATGCAGCTGGCCGCCGACGGCGGAGCCCTGCGCCTCGATTTCCACTTCGCCGGCGGCGGTTGGGCCATCGCCCGGCGCGAGGTGGATCTCGTCCTGCCGGCCAACTACGAGTTCCGCTTCCGGGTGCGCGGCGCCGCCCCAGTCAATCATCTCGAATTCAAGCTGAGCGATCCCAGCGGCGAGAACGTCTGGTGGCATGTTTGGCGCGACGTCGCCTGGCCAGCCGACTGGCAGTGGTACCGCGCGCGCAAGCGCCAGCTCGCGTTCGCGTGGGGACCGCAAGGAGGCGGCGAGCCGGCGCGCGTCGCCGCGATCGAGTTCGCGGTCACCGCTGGCCAGGGCGGCGAAGGCACGATCTGGCTCGACGGACTCGAGCTGGTCGAGCAGCCGGTCACGGCCGGCGAGCCGCCGGCGCCGGTGGCGGGCGCGACGTCCAGTGTGGCGGGCCGCGGTCCGGCGCAGGCGCTCGACGGCGATCCCGAGCCCTTCTGGGCCGCG
>JAQULN010000420.1 GCA_028718575.1 Candidatus Krumholzibacteriia bacterium
AGACGAAGACGACGGCCGGGTAGTCGGCCTCGAGTTGGGCCATTGCCGTCAGATAGGCGTCGATTCCCGCCGGTGTGTTGGTGCTCACCCCGCCGCACCAGGACCACAGCACGCAGTTGCATTCCGGGTGGGCGTCCAGGTAGTTGCGCGTCGGCGCGACCCAGCCCAGATCGCCGGCGCCGCCGAGGTCGCTGCCGTACTCGACCATGCTCACGTCGGCGTAGAGGTTCGGATCCTCGGCCTCGAGCATATCGATCCCGGTGACGATCTGGCTGCCGTGCGACGTATGGCCGTAGAAGAATCGGAATTGTTCGCGGATCGCCGGGAAGTACGCCGCGGGGATGGCGTCGAACTGGTCGGCCGCGTGGTGATTCGCAATGATCGCCTGGGCGAAGAGCGAGTTGGTCCAGCCCACGATGCAGAACAACAGGATGCCGCAAGAACTCAGGCGAGACATGATTCCTCATCGGGAACGCTGAATTTCAATGACCATTATTATAGCATGACAAAAATGTGCCCAGAAATTCAATATAGCCAATTCAAAGACAAAATCCGGCGGGCGAGCGGTTCGTCTTTGGCGGGAGCGATTGATACGTCGGCAGTCCGCTGGCAACGCGCCGCCGTTGATCGCGGCGCGTCGATTTCTTGCCTTGGGATCGACTGATTCGTGTGCCGCTAGCGCCGCACCCAAGGATAGAAATCGATCCGAACCCTGCTGTTGGCGTTACAACCGAAATCGATCAGCTCCTCCGTCACGACTCCATTGACCATCGTGAAGAGGACCACGGAGTCGATGGCCGGGCAGGCATCCGTCCCGGTTACGTACCACTGTTCCGAACCCGTTCCCGAGACGTAATGCGGGATCTCGGTGCCTGCCGCTTCGAAATGCTGCGATTGCACGGATGACGAGTTGACGACGTCCTCGACGAAGGACCAGGTAAGGATCCGCGGCGGGTTGGCTTCCAGGTCGAGCTGGCAGATCATGGAGCAGGTTCTCGTTATTTCGCCGGCGGTGTTCTCGTACCACCCGGTGAAGGCGCTGCCGTCGAAAGTTCCGCTCATCATGGGGCTTGGCGTGTTGAAGGACTAGTTGCGAGGCGATGCCTCGCCGGCGAACTGTCCCTCGATGGTCAGCGCGACGTACATGGACGAATCGATCGACGTGGTATCTTCGTCGATCGACATCTCCAGGGAGAGGGGCGTAGGACCGATGGCGGGAATGTCCCAGGCGGCGTTTGCCAGGAGGATCAGCAACTCGGCTCCGTCGTCGCGAAAAGCCGCGAGGTTGTCGATGCGAATGTCGCGGCCAGAGGCCAGAAACGTGGCTTCGCCGTTTTTCAGGGAGAAGACGAGGGCCTTGACGTAATCGTCGTTCAGGCCGGGGCTGCTCACCGCGATGTCGAGGGAGGCGCCATTACCCCAGCCCGCGTAAACCGGATTGATCCGGAAGTCCGTTGCCGAGAGATCCATCGCGATCGGAGAGAGAGTTAATTCCCAGGTTTGTTGGTTGACCGTCGTGCTGCTGGACTGGCCGAGGAAGGTGTCAGCCGGTAAGTCGTAGATCTCGCCGGTCAGCAGGGCTCGCAAGAATCCCGGCCACCATTGGCTGGAACTGCCAGCGATGGCAGCGAGGAACGCTTCGCCGGTGGGAGTGTCCGCGCGGGTGGCGGCGTAGGTGCGTACGAGCAGGTTGGCGCCGCTGTCTTCGACGTCGATCAAGTATTTAAGCAGTGGTGTGACGGCGCGGCCGAATCTAGTCCGCGCATTCTGACCCCCATCGCTGTCGAAGATGTATGTCAGCAAGCCGTTGATTATTCGCCAACCGTCTGGGTCGTATGCGGACGGGATGCGATCCGGCTCCGTGGCGAAGAGATCTTCAGCCCAGAGAGTGACGGCGGATCGCAACCAGGCGTGCTCCCAGTATCGCGGATCATTCCATTGATTATGCTGGGTCTGGGCAAGGTGGATGATGCCGGCGAGTTGGCCGGAGACGGCGATGAACAATTCCCCCAGATCGCCGGGGTTCATGCGGTCCAGATACAGCCGCATGCCGGCGTAGTCTTCGCTATCAATGGTCGAAAGAGTCGCGGACGAGACGTACTGACCCGCGGGCGGCGGGATGTCTTCGAACTTGATGTTCACGACCGGAATCGGCCGCACCGGCGGCGAGGCGATGGTCGACTCGAAACCGAGTTCGGCGAAGACCGAGTGCGCATACATCAAGGCAGCGCCCAAATCGTCGACGAGCGCGCGGCCGACAAGCGGCGACCGAATGGCGAACACTGCCTCCGCATGGTTTGGAAACCATTTCGTTTGCAAATCGCGTGGTCCGAACAGGAACGCGTGCCGCGGGCCGACTTTCGCAATCCGATCCTCGTCCGACGGTGGCAGCCAGGTACCGATCAGGCGGTCACCGTCGATGGTCGCGTCCAAGTACATGTCGAGCACGTACGTATCATCATCGCCCGGATGCGGTAGTTGAATGGCGGCGACGATCAGCGTGTCGCTGACGGGTGCGCTCGTGAACGCCAATTCGATGCCCAGCGGCTGGTTTATCTCGCCGGGCAGACCCTCCAGACGATAGATTGTCGTCGCGCTGTCGTAGGCCAGACCCTCGCCTTGATCCTCATGGAGCGAGAGTAGCGTCTCGGCGGCAAAGGCGCCGGCCGGCACATCTAGCAGGAAGTCTTCCGTTGCGAGGGTGCCGCCGTCACCGCCGATGACGGTTTCGGCGAGCAGATCGCTGTGCCCGGCGGGCGACGTTCCGTTATCATCGCCACAACCGGCCAGGGTGAAAATTCCGCACAGCAGAGCGAAAGCGAAGATGCAACGCATCGCGATTCCTTCCGTTATAAACCCCCAGCACGACGCCCGATGGTGGCCGTGCGGCGAGTTCCCCTCACAACCCGCCGTGCACATCGGAATTGATTATATCGTGTCATTCAATACTTGACAATGTAGTATAATTTTCCAACCACCAACCACGGAGGCTCGCGCCATGCGCCATCGCCCGGCCGGCATCGC
>JAQULN010000421.1 GCA_028718575.1 Candidatus Krumholzibacteriia bacterium
CTGGCTGCGCGACGGCTTTCGCCCGGAACGGCTGGAGGCGGCCGGGGAGCGCTGATGCGGCGGCTAGTCGAGCCGCCGGGCGAGGCTCCGCAGGAAAGCACTTCCCGGATCCTTCTCGATGGCCTTGTCCAGTGTCGAACGCGCTTCGTCCAGCCGCCCGGCCCTGAACTGCGCGTCGGCCAGCCGGCCAAGCAGTGCCGCGTCCTGGCCAGCGGCATCGGCGGCGCGCTGGAACCAGCGGACCGCGACGTCAGGATCGTTCAGCTGCATGGAGAGGTCGCCGATCTGCGCCGCGCGGCCGCCTCGATCGCCGTCGTCGTCTGAGAGCATGGTGTATCGGATGAGCGCGTCACGGGCCTGCGCGTAATGTCCCAGACGCCGTGCCACGTTCGCCAGGGCGAGCAGTGCCGTCGGCTCCGCTGGCAGCCGCGCGGATGCCTGCTGAAGGACTTGCTCTGCTTTCTCGGTCTCCCCGTTCAACGACAGCGCGCGTCCGTACAGGGCCAGCACATCGCTGGTCGCCGACGGCTGGCTGGCAACCGGCTCGAGTGCTTCCAGAGCCTTCCTGAGAGACGCCTTGTCGCCATGTTCCTCGGCCGCCCGTAACCACACCCGCCCGAGCGCGGCATAGACCTCGGGCTGATCAGGGAATCTCTCCGCGGCTCGGCCCAGTGCCATGACCGCCTGATCGGGGCTGTTCCCACGGGAGTAGGCGAGCCCCACGGCAATCAGACGCTCCGGCCTTCCCGGGTCGAGCGCGGCGAGCGCTTCCAGTTGCTCGATTTCCTCTCGCCGGCGGCCGCGCAGGGCATGCAGATCGGCAAGCTCTTCCCGCGCCGGGATGAGCGCCGGGGAGATCGTCACCGCGCGGACCAGCTCAGCCAGGGCTTCATCTGTGCGGTGAGCCTCCACAAGGCAGACGCCGAGGAGGTAATGGGCCTCGGCAAAGCGCTCGTTCAACTTGACGGCCGTCACCAGCGCGGCGACCGCGCGAGAGAGGTGGCCGTTCTGTCGCGAGGCGAGGGCGAGCCGGTACAGGACACTCGGAGATCGGTCGTCGAGCCTCAGGTACGCTTCGTAGCTCTCCGCCGCGCGCGCGTACCGGCGCAACGCGTAGTTGACGTCACCCAGCTGCTCCAGCGGGCGGGTGGCGCCGGGATCGAGCCGGGAGGCGGTGCGGAGATCCCGCAAGGCTGCCGTCAGATCGCCCCGGCGTCGATATGCCTCTCCGCGTCTCAGGAAGGCCAGCATCGAATCGGGCTTGAGGGCAATCGCGCCACTGAACGCCTCGATGGCAACGAACGTTTGTCCCTGCCCAAGAGCCCCGTCTCCCTGCAGCACGAGCCGCCGGTACTCGCGATCCTGGGCTGCCGCCTGGTAGGCGAGCGCCCCGGCCACGGCCAGAGCCGCCAGCACCATGCTCCCGAAGATGGCACGCTTCATCGATTGCCTGGGGCCTGATGTTAGCAGGAAACGGAACCTTGGTGGCGGGTCAGGGTCAAATGTCAAAGACGGCGACTCCGCGGGAATCTTGGCGCTGGCAGCAGGGGTCGGCATGCTATATTGCAGGAATGGGAATCCGGCGGACGGAGCCGTCCCGGTGAAGCACGCCGACGCGATTGGCTGGTCCGGGGTCGCCAGCCGCGAGGCTGCGCTCGTCGAGCGCTGTGTCGCGGGTGATCAGACGGCGAGCGAGGAGCTGGTGCTCGGGCACCACCGTCTGGTGCTCAGCTTGGCGACCCATCTGCTCGGGGATCGTGAGGAAGCGCTCGATCTGTCCCAGGACGTCTTCCTGCGTGTCTTCCGGACGCTGCACAGCTTTCGTGGCCAGTCGTCGCTTCGGACGTGGATCTTCCGGATCGTCGTGAACCAGGCGCGCAATCGCCAGCGGTGGTGGCGTCGGCGCCATCGTGCCGCCCAGGTGTCGTTCGAGGACTACATTCGGTCGCACGGCGAGAGGATCCTTGGCCAGAACATGACAACGCCCGAGCGGGCTGTCGCGCGGAAGGAACTGGCTGCTCGCCTCTATGCGGCGCTGCAGCAGCTTCCCTTCGACCAGCGCACCGCCATCGTGCTCCGGGAAGTTGACGGCTTGAGTTACGAAGAAATCGCGTTCTCGCTCGGACTTGCGGTCGGCACGGTCAAGTCACGGTTGACCCGTGCGCGCCAGGCACTCCGGGAAGAATTGAGGGATTCGCGATGCTGACACGAAGCTGCGCTCACGTGCGGCCGCAGTTGTCCGCGTTTCATGACGAAGCCCTGTCGGTCGAGGAGCGGATCGCGATAGCCGGGCACCTGCGGGACTGCCCGGCTTGCGAAGTGGAGGCGGAGGACCTCCGGACGATCCGGGAGGCGCTGCGGGGAGCCGCGGCGGCGGTCCAGACGGACTGGAACCCCGAGCTGTCCTGGATGCCGTTCGAAGTGCTCGAGCGCGTTAAAGCGGAGCGCACCCAGTCGCTGGCGAGCCGGGCCGCCCGGCTATGGGACGATCCGCGGCGCCTGTGGACGACCTGCGGTGCCGTAGTGGTGAGCACCTCGTGCGCGATGCTGGTCGTGGGTGTCTTGGCTCAGGCGGCTCGCAGCGGCGCGCTTTCTCTGGCGACAGCCGTCCAGTCACTCCTCGAGGCGAGACCGGCGCGGGCGTTCGGTCCCGTGATTCTGCCGCGCGTGAATTCCGATGCGGTGATGCCGGTGGCGGTCATGAGTGAGATGGAGGGAGATGACGCCGTGTCGGCATTCACCGCTGTCGTCACGCCTGACGGCAATCTGGTCGACGTCCAGTTGCTTGAGCCGGATGATCCTGCGGTGGCCCGACAGCCTCAGCGCCAGCGGCTCAAGAGCGGCCTGCTGGCAGCCGCCGCAACGGCCCGCTTCGAGCCGGCGCGAATCACAGGGGCGCCGGTGGCTGTCAATGTGGTCTGGTTGCTCGCTCACACGACGGTGCGGGCCAAGCTGGTCGAGCCGAAACCGGGGCCCTGGGTGCCGGGGGACCCGATACGGAATGGTCGTCCGCCCCGCGCTG
>JAQULN010000422.1 GCA_028718575.1 Candidatus Krumholzibacteriia bacterium
GCATCATCGACAAGGATTACCAGGTCGAGGGCTCGCTGCGGACGGAAGTCTCGATGAACATCCAACGGCTGATGGACATCGGCTGTTACCGGGGTCTACGGCACCGGCGCAAGTTGCCGTGCCGGGGCCAGAACACCAAGAACAACGCGCGCACCCGCAAGGGACCGCGATCGCGGCCAGGCGCCAAGAAGAAGTAACTGGGAGGTGACGAGTGGCTACGGCCAAAGATAAACGCGCCAAGGTTCGCAAGACCAAGAAGCGCAAGTACGACGCGGTGGGTGTAGCCCACATCAAGTCGAGTTTCAACAACACGTTGATCACGATGACCGACCTGCAGGGCAACGTGCTCACCTGGTCCAGCGGCGGCCACCAGGGCCGCTACAAGGGCAGCCGCAAGTCGACGGCGTTCGCCGCTCAGCTTGCCGCTCGTTTCTGCGCCCAGGAAATGATCCAGGGCGGCATGAAGAAGGTCGAGTGTTGGGTGAAGGGCCCGGGTTCCGGCCGTGAAGCCGCCGTGCGCAGCCTCAAGGCCGAGGGCCTGGACGTGATTCGCATCAAGGATTGCAGCGCGATCCCGCACAACGGCTGCCGTCCGACGAAGCGGCGCCGCATGTAACAGTTGGCAATTCAAGGCGCTGCGGCCGCGTGCCGCCGAGCGCCGCGGAGGTCTCATTTCAATGGCAAGGTACACGGAAGCGAAGTGCAAGCTTTGCCGCCGCGAGGGGATGAAGCTCTTTCTGAAAGGCGAGCGCTGCTATTCGGGCAGTTGCGCCATGGAGCGCCGGCCGTACTCGCCGGGCCAGCATGGCCGCCGCCGCGGGCGTAAACCCTCGGACTACAAGCTCCAATTGCGTGAGAAGCAGAAGGTGCGTTCGATCTACGGCGTCCTGGAACGACAGTTCCGCCTGTATTACGCCGAGGCGAACCGCCGCAGTGGTCCGACGGGTGAGAACCTCTTCAATCTTCTCGAGAAGCGGCTCGACAATGTCGTCTACCGCCTAGGGCTGGCGCCCTCGCGGGACGCCGCCCGGCAGCTTGTCTGCCACAAGCACGTGCTGCTCGACAGCAAGGTATGCAACATCCCCAGTGCCAGTGTGCGGCTGGGCCAGCAAGTGAGCATCCGGCCCAAGAGTCGGAATATCCCCATGGTCGTGGAAGCGGTCAAGAACACAGCCCGGCGCGAGCGACTGCCCTTCGTGATGATCGATGAGCAGAACTTGTCGGGTACGCTCGTTGCCGAGCCGCAACTCAGCGACCTGCCGATTCCGATCCAGGAAAACCTGATCGTGGAGCTCTACTCGAAGGTCTAGTCTGGCTCTTGAGCGGAAGGGATGAAAAGTATGCGCTGGGTCAACATGTTGATGCCCGACGGGGTCAAAGTCATCAAGGAAACGCAGACCGCGACCTATGCTGAGCTGGAGATCGCGCCGCTGGAGGGCGGGTTCGGGCACACCCTGGGGACCGCCCTGCGGCGGACGTTGCTTTCCAGCATTCACGGACACGCCATCACGGCGGTCAAGATCGAGGGCGTGCAGCACGAGCTGAGCACGTTGCCCAACGTGCTCGAAGACGTCACCGACATCGTCCTGAACCTCAAGCAAGTCGTGTTCGGGCTTGCCGACGCTCCGTCCGGTTGGGCGAGCCTCGAAGCGAGCGAGCCCGGACCGGTGACGGCCGGCATGATCCAGGGTCATCCGGACCTCGTCGTCTGCAACCCGGATCTTGTGATCTGCCGCCTCACCGAGGCCGGCAAATTCTCGGCGCGGCTCTACGTCGACGTCGGCCGCGGCTACGTCGATCGCGAGGTGCATGAGATTCCCGATGAGGTGATCGGCGTCATCCGCGTGGACGCCAACTATTCGCCGGTCAAAAAGGTCGCTTACCGCGTGCAGGACACCCGCGTCGGCCAGCGGACCGACTACGACAAGCTGGTGCTGGAGATCACCACCAACGGCGCCGTCAAGCCGGAGGACGCCGTCGGTTTCGCCGCGAAACTGCTGAAGGACCACTTCCAGATCTTCATCAACTTCGACGAAGCGCCGATCGACGCCCAGGAGGCCGAGGTCGACGAGGAGCAGCAGCGCCAGATCGAGCTGCTGACGCGCACGGTGGAGGAACTGGAGCTCTCGGTGCGCTCGGCGAACTGCCTCAAGAGCGGCAATATTTACACCATCTACGATCTCGTGACCAAGACCGAGAACGAGATGCTCAAGTTCCGGAATTTCGGCCGTAAGAGCCTGAACGAAATCGCGGAGATCCTGGAGGGCATGAGCCTTGGCTTCGGGATGACGTTCGACGAAGAAATCGCGCAACAGGTCAAGACCAGGACCGCAGGCTAAGGATGGAGTATCATGCGTCACAATTTTAGCGGGCGTAAATTGAACCGCACGGCATCACATCGCAAGATGTTGCAACGCAACCTGGTGACGGCCCTCTTCGAGCACGAGCGCATCCAAACGACGGTCATCAAGGCCAAGGAGACGCGTTCGCTCGCCGAACGGTTGATCACGTTCGCCAAACGCGGCGATCTGCACGCCCGGCGCCTGGCGGCACGCAAGGTCAACGATCCGCAGATCCTGCGGAAACTGTTCGACGAGATCGGGCCGCGATTCACCGAGCGGCGCGGCGGTTACACACGCATCCTCAAGCTGAGCGGCACGCGGTTGGGCGACGGCGCCGAACTGGCGATCCTGGAGCTGGTCGACAGCACGGTTCGACCCAAGTCGCTGGACACCAAGAAGCGCCAGCGGGCGCGCCGCATTCTCAAGGCCGAGGAGAAGGCCGAGGCTGTGGCCGCCCTGCAGGAAGCCGCCGCCGAGAAGGATGGTGCCGCGGAGGAGCCCGCAGACGGCGAGGCGGACATCGAGGAGCCCAAGTAGAGAGCGAACGGATTGGTACGTCCCGGCGCGGGCCTGCTACCGCGCCGGGACGTTTTTTCCGTGCGGGGTTCGAGATTCGCGGCGGTATTTTCCTTTCCTGGACAATCGCCGCCCGCGGTTTGATCTTTCTTCGCGATG
>JAQULN010000423.1 GCA_028718575.1 Candidatus Krumholzibacteriia bacterium
ATGCTCAAGATGGCGGCCGGCATGGAGGAGCAGAGCGCCCTGGCCTACAACCGCTGGGCCAACGAGTGCTCCCAGAACGCCGACGCGATCAGCAAGCAGCTCTTCGAGGAACTAGTGTCCGACGAAGAGCGCCACTACGATCACTTCGACAACGAACTGGACAACCTCGCCCGGTTCGGCAAGGACTACCTGGCGCTGCAGAGCATCGAGCGCAGTCGCAACCGCGGCGCGCAGGGGGGCGCCGGCTGATCGCCGGGACCGCGCCGCGAAGCGCCTCCTGCCGGGCGGCCTAGCTCTCGGGGTCGTCCTCGCAGAGGCGCGCGTCGCGTCGTGTGCCGGGTTGAGGCGGGGCGCCGTTGCGCAACGCTGCCCGTGCGATCAACTGCGCGCCGACCGGGATCGTCAAGAACAGGAATGCCACCGCCAGCCCGGCGCGAGCCCACGCCCCGGGTTCGCCCAGGGCAAAGGCCACGCCGAGCAGGATGCTGCAGACGCCGAGGGTGGCCGCCTTGCCGGCGGCGTGGCCCCGCTGGTACACGTCCGGCAGTCGCAGCAAACCGGCGCCCGCCAGGAGGATCATCGCCACGCCGAAGCCGGCGATCACTGCGGCCAGCACGATCACGGCTCTCCCCTTTGCTCGAGGTACCAGGCCAAGGCGACGGCGCTGATGAAGGTGACCATCGCGACGGCGACCGCCACATCGAGGAACACCGCGCGACTGGTCTGCCAGGCGAGCAAGGCCACGCCGCCCACGGCAGCGATCACGAGCACGTCCAGGGCGAGGACGCGGTCGGCCAGGGTCGGTCCGCGCAGCAGGCGCAGCGAGGCCAGACCCATGGCCAGCACGACACCGGCGAGCAGGGTGGTCAAGAAAGCCGGCATGCGGGTCTCCTTCCGCGACTCGCCGCGTCAGCTCAACAGCGCCAGCACCCGGCGCTCGTAGCCGTCTTTGATCTTCCGCCGCAGGGCGTCATCGCTCGTGGCGAACATCGCGTGCACGAGCATGTGGCGCCGGTTTTGCGCCAAGCCCAGGGCGATGGTGCCCGGCGTCAGGGTGATCAGATTCGCCAGCAGGGTGATCGCCACGTCCGAGCGCACGTCCAGGGGCACGCAGACGATGGCTGGCGCGCGGCGGCGCGGCAACATCACCCCGAGCGCCACCTGCAGCGAGGAGTGGACCAACTCCACGGTTAAAAAAGCGATGAACCCGACGGTCTGCGGCAGCTTGCCGAAGTAGCGCCGATCCTCATCACGAGGCCACAACCACCAGAGCAGCGCATAACCGAGGGCCAGACCGACGCCGAGGTTCAGCCAACTGGGGTCGCCCGTTACCAGCACCCAGAGTCCCGCGAGGACCAGATTCAACGTGAGCAGGATCACAGCCCCACCGCCCGGATGTAGACATCCGGCTGCAGCAACGACTCGGCTGCGGTCCGCGCCGCTGCGAGCAGCGGACCTGGCACCAGACCGAGCAGCGTGACCAGCAGCACCAGGACGATCGTCGCAGCGTTCATGGCGGCGGCGCCCGCGGGCCTGCCCACCGCCGCGTCGCTCGGCGCCGGCTTCCAGAACACTTCCAACCAGATCTTCAGCATGCTCAACAAGGTGAGCAGACCCGCCGCCAGCGCGGCTCCCAGCACCCACCATTGTCCGGAGAGGGCGCTGGCGCGGACCACGGCGAGCTTGGCCCAGAACCCGGACAAGGGGGGGACGCCGGCCAACGAAAGCGCTGCCAGCAGGAAGAGCACGGCCAGCAACGGCCGCGCGGCGTAGAGCCCGCCGGCCGGTTTCAGCTCGGTCGTGCCCAGTTCGCGCCTGACCAGGCCCGCCACCAGGAACAGCGCCGGTTTGACGAGGCCGTGGTGGACGATAAAGAACATGGCCGCGACGAGGCCGGCCAGCTTCACGTGTGCGTCCGGCGCGGAGAGTAGGCCGACCCCGGCGGCGATATAGCCGACCTGGCTGATGCTGTGCCAGGCGAGGATCCGCTTCATTTCCATCTGCGCCACGGCGCCGAGCACGCCGCTGAGCATCGTCACCGCCGCCGCGACCAGCACGACCGGCATCACCGCAGGCACCGCCGCCAGCGGCAGGGTGAACACGCGCACGAGCGCGTAGATCCCCACCTTGGTCAACAGCGCGGCGAACAGCGCGCAGGTTCCCGCGCTCGGCACGTGGTAGCTGGCGGGGAGCCAGAACGCGAGCGGGACGAGAGCCGCCTTGAGCGCGAACGCGACCGCCAGCAGCAATGCGACCGCGGTCACGGCATGCGGGCGCACGGCATAGACGTCGGCCAGGCGGCCATGCAGGTCGGCCATGTTCAGCGTGCCGGCAAGCCCGTACACGGCGCCGGCGGCGAGCAAAAAGAGCATGGAGCCGAAGAGATTCAGTACCAGCGCCTTGACCGCGCCCTCGAAGTCCTCGCGGCGGCCGCCGAGCACCAGCAGGCCGAAGCTCGCGACGAGCAGGACCTCGAACCAGACGTACAGGTTGAAGAGGTCGCCGGTCAGGAAGGCGCCGCCGACGCCCAGCAGCAACACGTGCAGCAGGGGGAAAAACGCGCGCCGCGATGCTGACCGGGGCGACTCCGCGGCGCCGTAGATCGCGGCCAGCGCTGCGACCACCGCAGAGAGCAGCACCATCAACGCGGCGAGGGGATCGGCCACCAGCGTGATGCCGATCGGTGCCGGCCAGCCGCCGATCTGCACGGCGAGCGGGCCGCGGGCCTGCACCTGGCCGGCGAGCAGCAGCGCCGCCGGAACCAGCAGCACCGCCGCCGCGATGCCGACGGCGGCCTGCAACCGCGGCAAGCGCCAGGCCGCGAGCGAGAGGCCGGCGCCGAACAGCGGCAGCAGCAACGGCGCGGTGACCAGCGCGTTCATGTGTCGGTCCTCCGCAACTCGTCGGGATCGTCGCTGCCCGCCGCGTCGTGCATGCGCCAGAGCAGCGCGGCGGCGAAGGCCAGCAGGGCGAAGCCAATGACAATCGCGGTCAGCACCAGCCCCTGCGGCAAT
>JAQULN010000424.1 GCA_028718575.1 Candidatus Krumholzibacteriia bacterium
ACCTCGCGGCGCGGCGCAATGCCCGCCGTCTCGCGCGCCAGGGCGACCGCCTCGGCTAGGCCGCCGATCCGGTCGCAGAGCCGGCGCGCGATCGCATCCTCGCCCATCCAGACACGGCCCTCGCCGAGTTCCCGCACCGTCGCTTCGGGCAGATCCCGACCAGCCGCCACCTTGGCCACGAAACTATCGTACGCCTCCAGGATGAACGACTTGAACAACTCCCGCTCTTGTTCGTCCAGCCCGCGCTGTGGCACGCGGATGCCCAAGCCCGGGATCTCGAGCGTTCGCAGCAGATCAGCGTGGCGGCCGCGTTGGACCCCGCTGTAGGCTAGCCCCAGCTTGTCGGGCAGCGCGTCGGCCCAGACCCAGGCCGCGATGACCCCGATGCTGCCGGTGATCGTCAGCGGCGTGGTCAGAATCTCGGCGCCGTCCATGCTCACCCAGTAGCCGCCGCTGGCAGCCACGTCGCCCTGGCTGACGATCACCGGAATACCGGCCGCGCGCACGCGCCGCACGGCGGCGGCCACCATTTCACTGGGCAGCGGATCGCCGCCCGGGGAGTCGACCCGTAGAATCACGGCCTTGACCGAACGGTCTCGCGCGATCTGCTCGAGATAGCGGGATGTCTGGCGTCCCTTGATCCCGGTATCCATGTCGCACGCGCCGACCGCGTAGACCACGGCGATGCGCTCCGGCTGTCCCCACTGCTGCTCGGGCAGGCCGCCCGGCCGATAGCCGCGATAGGGCGGCCGCTGGCTCGCCCGCCGGTTCTTGCCGGCCCAATTCTGCAGATCCTCGCGTCCGCCGCGCGCATCTACGAGCCCCACGTCCAGCGCGCGCTGCGGACTCAGGTAGACTTGATCGTCGATCAACGCGTCGAAGGCGGCGAGCGTCAGCCCGCGCGCCTCGCAGACGCCGCGGCGAATCTCCTCGTAGATGACGGCGATCATGCGATCGCGTTGTTCGCGCTCGGCCTCGCTCATGTCCATGCGCGAGCCGCCCTCGGCGGCCGACTTGTACTTGAAGTAGCGCAGTTCCTGGTAGCCGAGCCCCAGTTTGTCCAGCATACCCTGGAAGTACGTGCGACCGCTGGCAATTCCCGGCAGCAGCACCGCGCCTTCGGGCTCGATGATGAGATGGTCGGCCACCGAAGCCAGGTAATAGCTCAGCATGTCGACCCGATTGACCAGGGCGACGATCTCCTTGCCGTCTTTTTGCAAGGCTTCCAGCCGCCGGCGCAATTCCCACACGAGCGAGGCGCGACCGCGAAAATCGCAGAGGTTGAGCACGAGGCCGGCGCACTGCGGATCGGCCGCGACTGCGTCGAGGTAGGCCGCCAAATCGAGCCAGGCCACGCGGGTCGCGTCCAGGTACCGGAACCTCTGATAGGTCAAGTAACGGTTCTCGAGGCTGAGCGGCGCGAAATAGCTCCGGCTCGCCGACGCAAGCAGCGGCAGCGGGTCGATCTTGTGGCTCGCGGGGTTGAACCGCACCAGGTAGCTGCTACGATCCAGGTCCCCGTCGCCGGTCTTGCCGCCGAACCAGTCGAGGCCGAGACGTTCGCCCGTGACGCCGATGCGGGCGACCCAGCGCAGTTCATCGGTGCCGGGCAGGTCGCGCGCGCCGAGGCCCAGATGCACGCCCTTGATGGGCTGCACGGTCACGCCGGCGCCCCAGAGCCCGTCAGCCAATCGCTCGCCGCGGGCCAGGCTGTAGTCGCCATGCAGGACCACACGGTCAGTACCGAGCGGGCGCAGGCCCAGGTCAACATAACCTAGCCGGTCGGCCGACTCCACCGACTTGACCCCCGTCGCCCCCAAGGACAGGTATGGCGAAGGCCGCCAGAGCGCGCCGGCGACGAGGGTCTTCTGCCAGCCCAGTTCGCGGCTGTCGCCGGTCGGCCAGCGATAGGCTATGCCCACGCGTCTGCCGCGGTCGCCGCCTGACAGGCCGAGCTGCCAGTCGGTGACCCGGTAGGTTTGCCCGTCTCGCGCGAAAACCTGGCTATTGGCGCCGAATCCCAACAGTCCGCTCAACGCGAAGCCCCAATTGTCGAGCGCATTGCGCCGCACCGAACGGTCGTTCCACCAGAACGCGCTCTCCTGCAGCGTGCCGTCGAGAGTCGACCAGACGGCGGGGTTCAAGAACCCGCCGACGGCGCCGCCCGCCGTCCCCGCTGTACCGGGCAGCCACTCGGTCATGGTAGCGTAGTCGAGGAACGGCACCCGCGCGGCGGGCGCGGTCTGGGCGAACGCCGCCGTCGGCAACGAGCCGAGGGTCAACAAGCAAACGATCAGCAGCGATCCAGAGGCCGATGCGCGGCGGGAATGCATGATTGCCATCCTTCGCGGAATTAGCCCGGATTAGGGCTCGTCCCGGTGACGTGGTTCGAGAACCTTAACATTCGAGGCGCGCTGGCGGCAACGCCAACCAGCGACAGACCGCCACTTACGCAACCAGTCGCGACAGGTTGCGGCGCGTAAGAAACCGGCAACATCGCCCTTGACCCCAAGATATCGCTATGATATCATATCCATATCATCACCACGGCGGGTTGCCGCCGGGCCAACGATCAGGAGGGCTGAAACCGTGTACACCGAAAAGACCTTGCACACCGCTTCGGGACTTGTCGCGTTGCCTCTGCTTCTGCTGCTGTTCGGCGGCACGATCTGGCTGTTCATTGCCGGAATCGCCGCCAAGTCGCTGGCGATGATCCTCGGCTCGCTCGCCCTCCTGCTGGCGGACATCATCCTCTTGACCGGCCTGTTCGTGGTCAACCCCAATGAAGCGGCCGTCGTGCTGCTCTTCGGCGACTACAAGGGCACCGTCAAGCGCAACGGCTTCTGCTGGGCGAATCCCTTCTACACCAAGCGCAAGATCTCGCTGCGGGCGCGCAATCTCAACGGCGAGCGTATCAAGGTCAACGACCTCGCCGGCAACCCGATCGAGATCGCCGCCGTCGTGGTCTGGCGGGTTGTGAACA